>JAPSJG010000090.1 GCA_031178305.1 Sinorhizobium sp. | reverse complement strand
GGCACGGCGTCGTGGGAGGGGCACGATGAAGAAATTCATGAACCGAGCCGAGACACTGGTGGCTGAAAGCCTCGCGGGCTTTGTCGCAGCCCACGAACGGCTGGTGGCTTTCGGAGCCGACAGGAGGTTCGTTCGCCGGCGCAGTCTTCGTCCGGGCAAGGTCGCTCTCATTTCCGGCGGCGGCGCCGGGCACGAGCCGATGCATGTCGGTTTTGTCGGGAAAGGTATGCTGGACGCCGCCTGCACCGGACATGTCTTCACCTCTCCGACGCCGGACCAGATCATTGCCGCGATCCGGGAAACGGACGGCGGCGAGGGGTGTCTGCTCATCGTCAAGAATTATGACGGCGACGTCATGAACTTCGAGATGGCCGCCGAGCTCGCGGCGGCCGAGCACCGGATCGCCACGGTGATCGTGCGCGACGACGTAAATCCCAGCGGGTCGAAGCGCAGCCAAGGCAGAAGAGGCGTTGCGGGAACCCTCGTGGTCGAGAAGCTGCTTGGAGCGGCGGCGGAGGCCGGCTGGCGGCTCGACGAGCTGAGCGCGCTTGGTGAGGACCTGAACGGCCGCATTCGCACCATGGGGGTGTCGCTCAGCGGTGTCACCGTACCTGACACGGAGCGGGAGACCTTCGTGCTCAACGAAGACGACATGGAGATGGGCGTCGGAATTCACGGAGAGCCGGGCCGTGCGCGGGTAAAATTCGCGACCGCCGACGAAATTGTGGAAACGATGCTCGAGGCAATCCTCAGCGATCTGGCGCCGGAACGGAGCGACAAGCTGCTTCTCTTCATCAACGGCTTCGGTGGCACGCCCCTATCGGAGCTCTATCTCGCTTACAATTCCGCCCTAGCGCGGTTTGCGCGCCTGGGCGTCACAGTCGCCCGGTCGCTGGTCGGAACCTATGTCACCTCCCTGGACATGGCGGGCCTCTCAATCACCGTTGCGCGCCTCGAGGAACGAGAGCTTTCTTTGTGGGACGCGCCGGCCGACACGGCGGCGCTGCGCTGGGGAGGCTGATCGCGGTGGAGCCCAGAGGATTTTTAGGTCTTCGTGAATTACGATCTGCACCTGATCTGCAGCATCAGATGGTTCAGCAGCTCCGGGACATGCATCGGCAGCCAAGGCTCGGTCGCGATACCTGGCTCTTTTTCGTCGCAGCGGTTCCTTGCCCGCGATGCTCTTTCAAATCTTGGACAGGAACCACTCGTTTGGAACCCGGAATGAATAGCGACTGCGCAATCCTCGATTAGCGTATTTCGTGCGCGCGAGGTCTATGGCGATGGTAACCTCAGCCGCCCACAATGATCTCCGTTGGGCTACGTTCACAACAAAGACGGTAACTACCGTACAGCTGCGGATCATGCTTTTGGTGGAATTGAGCCTACTTTGCCAAGTGGTTCTTAGAGCTTGACGATCGTCTTGCGGGCAAGCAGGCCCTGCGGCGCGAAGAGCAGCACGCCGATGACGAGCATGATCGTGAAGGCATCGCGGTAGCTGAGCAGGCCCTCCGGCAGATAGGCCTGAAGGAAGACTTCAATGAAGCCGAGAAGAAAGCCACCGGCAACCGCACCGGAGAGGCTCCCGAGACCGCCGATGATCGCGGCGATGAAGGCTTTCAATACCGGCAGAAAGCCCATCAGCGGATCGACGCTGCTGCGCTGTGCGACCCAGAGAATGCCGGCCACGCCAGCAAGCAGGCCGGAGATCGCGAAGGCAGTCGCGACGACGGCATTGGCGCGAATACCCATCAGCCGAACGATAGCAAAATCCTCGGATGCTGCCCGCATCGCGCGGCCGAGGACAGTCGTGCGCAGGAACAGGTTTAACCCGATGAGCATGAAGACCGTTACAAGGATGGAGGTCGCCTGGATGATGCCGAGGTGGAGGCCTGCGATCTCGATCGTTCCTGATAAGCTCTCGGGCATCGGCACCGGCTTCGGCCGGGCGGAGATGAAATTCTGGAAGACGACGCGCAAGATAGCGCTGACGGCGAAGCTCGTCAAAAGCAGAGTGGTGCCGCTGGCGCCGCGCACCGGCCGAAAGGCGATGCGCTCCATCAGCATGGCGAGCGCGACTGCAATCACAAGGGCGCCGGCGATGGCGAGTGGGAAGGGCAGGCCGGCAAGTATAGCGAAACAGAGACCATAGCCGGCGGCGGTCATCAGCTCGCCATGGGCGAAGTTGATCAGCCCCATGATCGAGAAGACGACGGCAAGCCCGAGGGCGAGGAGCGCGTAGGTGCCGCCGAGGCTCAGCGCATTGACGAGCTGCTGCAGGAACATGTCCATAGATTTGACCCCTTTCGATCGCCTACTGCGGGCTTCAAGCGCCGAGATATGCGCCCTGGATTTCTGTCGAGTTTCGAAGCTCGGCGGCCGAGCCGGAAAGCACGATACGGCCGTTTGCCATGACATAGCCGGCATCGGCGATTTCGAGCGAAAGCGAGACGTTCTGCTCGACTAAAAGAATGGTGAGGCCGCGCTGGCGCAGGCCTGCGATCAGATCGAAGATCAGGTCCACCACCTGCGGCGCCAGCCCAAGCGAGGGCTCGTCGAGCAGAAGTAGCTCGGGCGACGACATCATCGCGCGGGCGATAGCCAGCATCTGCTGTTCGCCGCCGGAAAGCGACCCGGCCTTCTGGCCGAGCCGTTCCTTGAGGATGGGGAAGCGCGCCAGCATGTCTTCCCGCACCTCGGCGATATTGCCACGCGTCTTGTGCATGGCGCCGCCGAGCAGCAGATGCTCGTCCACCGTCAGGCTCGGGAAGATGCGCCGCCCTTCCGGCGTCAAGGTCATGCCGCACCGGACGATCTGTTCCGGCGCGAGGCCCGAAATATCTTTCCCGCCGAAGACGACGCGGCCCGCCTTCTTGGGGGCGAGGCCGACAAGCGCATTGAGGGTCGAGCTCTTGCCCGCCCCGTTGGCGCCGAGCAGCGTGACGATCTGGCCCTTGTCGACCGAGATATCGACGCTTTTCAGCGCCTCGACGGCGCCATAGGCGACCCTGAGGCCGCTGACCTCAAGCAGGGGTTCTGGGGAGTGTATCGCACTCATCATCATTGGGCAGTCCTGCTATCGAGGATCCCGTGCAGGGACCTATAAGCCTCGCCTCCGTCCCCGGCCGATCGAAGCCGCCGGAAACACAACCCTTCAATCAGGGAGCCGGAATATCGGCCGGGTCGGGAAGGCTCTGGCTTATCAACTCCCGTGCGCCGCTTTCGATCTTCACCAGCGATACCGAGCGCAGCGGCATGCCCTGCGTGCCGGCATAACTGATCGGGCCCGTTACGCCCTGGACGTTCTCGAGCGATGCGATGGCATTGCGGATGGCGACCGGGTCGGTGCTGTCGGCAGCGGTCACGGCAGCGTCGATGACCTTGCCGAGATCATAACCGTTGGCGATGTAGACCGTGTCCGGCGCCTGTCCGAACTTTTCCTTGTACTTGACGTTGAAGTCCGCGAGCGGGCTGCCTTCGGCCGCAAAGCCCGCCGTGGTGAAGACAACGCCGTCGACCAGGGCGCCCAGGCCGAAGGTCGTCGGCGAGTCGATGCCGTCACTGCCGAGAATCGGGATCGTAACGCCGGCGCCGCGCAATTGCCGGATGAAGGCCGGGAAATCGGGCTCGTAGGCCGAGGTCATGATGACGTCCGGTGCGGGATTCATCGCCTTGATCTTGGTGACCTCGGCGCCGAAATCCTGCTGCCCCATGCTGAAAGTGCCTTCGCCGACGAGCTCGCCGCCCTTGGCCTTGAAGGCTGCGGCGAAATATTCGGGCAGCTTCAGCGTGTAGGCACTGTCCGGCGACTTCAGGATAAAGGCTTTCTTGTAACCTTTCTCGGTCGCGTAAGCTGCGAGCACCGCCGCCTGGACGTTATCGGCCGGGTAGTTGCCGAACATGAAGTCGCCGACGGCTAGCGGCATGGTGGGCGTGGTCGCACAGAAGGAAAAGGCCGGGATCTGGGCGGCCTGCGTCACCTGGCCTGCGGCGATCGATGGGTCGGCGTCACAGGGCGTGATCATGATCTTGACGCCTTCGTCGACCAATTCCTGTGCAACGAGCGCGGTCTGGGCCGCGTCGGATCGCGTGTCCTTGGCGACGAGCTTGATCGGGAACTTGCCGGCCGCGCCGCCGCCGGCGTTGATCTCCTCGACGGCCATCTCCAGGCCTTTGAGTGACGGCTGGTCGTAGGGCGCGAGGCCGCCGGTCTGGGCGGTTGCGAGGCCGATCACCAGGTCGTCCGCCAGCGCCGGCAGCGGCGACAGCACCGACCCGCCGAGCATGGTGGTGAGGCACAGGGCTTTGAAGTTCGATTTCATCCGATAAGCTCCCTTTATTGTGATTACGCTGGATTGTGAAGGCCGGCCACGCCGGGCTGGAGGCCGCTGGCACCGGCCTGCGCCTGCTGAGACGACCGGCGGCGGCCGATATAGGCCTCGATGACTGTGGGATCGCCCTGGATCTCGGCCGGCGTGCCGATGGCGATCTGCTGCCCTTTGTTGAGAACGACGACAACGTCGCAAAGCTGCATGATGAGCTTCAGATCGTGTTCGACGACGAGCAATCCGAGGCGATATTTAGAGCGTATGCGGTCGAGCACGTGCATGAGCTCTTGCGTCTCGGCCGGGTTCATGCCGGCGGCCGGCTCGTCGAGCAGCAAGTAACGGGGTTTCAGCGCCAGGGCGCGCGCGATTTCCAGGCGTCGCTGAGCGCCATAGGAGAGCGTGCCGGCGAGCCGGTCGGCGAAACCATCAAGGCCGACTTCAGCGAGAACCTGGCGCGCTCTCTCCCGGGGATCGGTCTGACTTTTCAATGCGCTCGCCGCAACGGCAACGTTCTCGAGGACGGTCAGGTTCTTGAAAAGGCGGATGTTCTGGAAGGTGCGGGCAAGCCCGGCGACCGGCACTCGATAGACGGCCAGCGAGGCCACATCCGTGCCGTCGATCATGACCCGGCCGATCGAAGGCGGTACGACCCCCGAGACGCTGTTGATCAGCGTTGACTTGCCGGCGCCGTTCGGGCCGATGAGACCGGTGACGAGCCCCGGCTTGATGTCGAAACTGGCTTTTTCCAGCGCCACGAGCCCGGAAAACGATTTGCCGAGATTTTCCACGCGGAGCGTGCCCTCGGTCACTGCAGGAGCGGCGGGCTCGCCGGCGTCGCCCGCACCCCGCGTTGCCGTAGGCACAGAACGCTTCAGCCAAGTGAAGCGCTCGTCTAGTTCGCGCACGCCAAAGAGACCATCCTGCAGCCAGTACATGACGATTAGGATGGCAATGCCGATGCCGATGTCGGTAAGGCCGAAGACGGTCGGAAGTGAAAAGGCGCCAAGGTCGACGCCGCCCTCGAGCTTGCGCAGCAATTCGACTATCACCATGACCAGCGCGGCACCGCCGACGGCGCCCGAAACCGTGGTGATGCCACCGAGGATCAGCATGGCGAGCAGCACGAAGGTCAGGTTGAAATAGAAATCCTTGGGCGAGAAGGCGCCGAGGAAATGCGCAAGCAATGCCCCGGCGGCTCCGGCGAGTACGGCGCCGAGCACCCAAGCGATGAAGCGATGCAGCTTGACGTTGACGCCGACGGCGGTTGAGGCGACCTCATCCTCGCGCGACGCGCGGAGCCTGAGGCCGGCACTCGAGTCTCGGTAGGCGCGCGCGATGGCGACCGCCGCGACCGCGAAGGGCAATGCCACCCACAGGTTGACAGCGCGCGGGATGCCGAAGAAGGTCTGGCTGCCGCGGGTGAAATCGGCCGAAGCCACGAGCAACACGTGCACAATGATGAGGAAGCCGAGCGTGGCGATCGAAGCCGAGGAGCCGCCGAGCCGGGCGACGGGAATGCCAATTAGGATCGCGACTGCGGCCACGACCAGAAGCGCGATCGCGAGCGCCGGTAGGAACGGCATGCCGATGCCTGCCAGCCACTCCGGCAGATGCGGCAGCGCTGTCTTCTGAATGATGGGATTGATGGTCAGAAGGCCCGATGCATAGGCGCCGATCGCCATGAAACCGACATGGCCGAAGGAAACGATCCCCGAATTACCGGCATAGATGCCGATACCGAGCACGGCGATCACATTGATCATGAAGAGCGTCACCAGCCGTTCGCCGCTGCCTGGAAAGAACAGCGTTGCGACGAGGGTCGCCAGCACGAGCGGCAACGACGTTACAAGAACGCCAACGACGGTTTCTCGCCTGACGCGCACCATCCGTACTCTCCCTTTCGGCCCATGGTCTTCTTGTCTCGGGCCAGTTCCCGAGATGAACGTTACCGCATCTCGGACCAATGTCAATCTTGTTTCAGAAGATACTCTTCACTTGCAATTCTGAAACAAACGTTAGATTGTGAGTGAGGGCATCGTCTTTGGGAGAAGCAATCGTGGCAATTCGGGATCGATTGACGGACGGAGCAATCACCTTCACGCGATCGGAGCTGAAGATCGTGCGGCAGCTCTTGTTCAACTATCCGGCGGCGGGTTTGAACACCGTTGCTCACCTCGCCGCCTCTGCCGGCGTCAGCAACCCGACTGTCGTACGCTTCGCCAACAAGCTCGGCTTCGAGGGCTATCCCGAGTTCCAGAAGGCGCTGCTCGACGAGGTGCAGGAGCGGATGAGCTCTCCATTGTCGATGCTGGACGAGCGCCGGCCGTCTCTGGAGCAGGAGAATTTCTACCAATATTTCCTGCGGGCCAGCATCCATGCGCTCGAATCCTCGATGCAGATGCTGCCGTCGGAAGACTTCGAGGCGGCTGTCGATGCGGCGGCGGACCCGAACACCCGTGTTCACTCCCTTGGCGGCCGGTTCAGCGGCTTTCTCGCCGGGTTGCTTTGGTCACACATGAAGCAGTTGCGCGGCGACACGCGCTGGATCAACGGCAGCCGCGCCGATCAGGTCGACCAACTCGTCGATCTCGGCAAGCGCGATGTGCTGTTCGTCTATGATTACCGCCGCTACCAGAACGACACGATCCGTTTCGCCCAGCAGGCGTCAGCGCAAGGGGCGCGGATCGTGCTGTTCACCGATCGCTGGCTTTCGCCGATCGCGGATTTCGCGGATGTCACGCTGACGGCCCCGGTCGATACCGTTTCGCCCTACGACACCATGGTACCGGCCGTCGCCCAGACCGAAGCGCTAGTTGCGGCTCTGACGGGCCGCCTCGCCAGCAAGTCGCGTGCCCGCATTGAACGGATGGAGGAGCTGAGGCGCAGCTACGCCATTACCGAGGACGCCTTCAAGCCGGCTGCAGAAGGCGAGCAATGATTCCTTGCCGCAGGGCCAGAAACAGTAACCCGAGGAGACTTCGCATGAGTGCCGTTACAGTGAGGGTGGGGAACGATATGCTGAGGCGCGACAGCGACTATGAGCGCGGCTGCACGTCGCTGCTCTTCGTGGACATGCAGCGCATCTGGTGCGAGCCCGGTCGCGACCCGACCCATCCGCAGGACGCCGACAGCTACTATCACCGGCGTCTGCGCCAGACGGTCATCCCGAACCAGGTCCGCCTTCTAGAGGCGGCGCGGCAGGCCGGCTGCAACGTGCTGCACACCATCATCGAGAGCCTGACGCTGGACGGCCGCGATCGCTCGCTCGATCACAAGCTCTCCAACATGCATGTGCCGAAGGGCGCGCCGGAGGGGCGGATCATTCCCGAACTCGCGCCGGTCGACAACGAGATCGTGCTGCCGAAGACCTCGTCCGGCGTCTTCAACTCGACCAATATCGACTACGTGCTGCGCAACCTGAACACCCGTTACCTGATTGTCGCTGGGGTCATTACTGACCAGTGCGTCGACATGGCCGTACGCGACGCAGCCGATCGCGGCTTTCTTGTCACCGTTGTTGCCGACGCCTGCGCGACCTACAGCCAGGAACGCCACGACGCTGCGCTCAGCGCCTATGCCGGCTATTGCTGGACCGCGGACACGCAAATCGTCCTAAACCGACTCCAGGCCCTGCGCCAGGCTTGACGCGCCAATCATTTTCGCAAGAGAGGGAACCCATGACCGAGACGACAAAGGGCAAGGCGCATGCCGATTTCACGGAACTCGCAACCTTCGTCACGACAGATATTGCCGGCATCACGCGCGGACGCAGTTTCGCTGCCAAAGTCATCGACGATTACTTAAGAAAGGGCGTCGGCTGGGTGCCCGCCAACCTGGCGCTGACGCCGTTCGACCAGATCGCCGAAGCGAATCCCTGGGGCTCAGCCGGCGATCTGCGGCTCATGCCCGATCCGAAGAGTCAGGCGCGTGTGACCTGCCTGCCCGATGTTACGCCGCTCAATTTTTATCACGCTGACATCACCGATCTCAGCGGACATCCTTGGGATTGCTGCGTCCGCAGTTTTCTGAAGCGCACGCTCGATGCGTTCGAGCGCGAGGCGGGTCTGAGGGTCATTGCCGCCGTCGAGCAGGAGTTTCAACTCTTGGGCGTCGGCTGGCCAGAAGCGCCTTCCTTCAGCCTGCGTGCTCAACGCCGCGCCGATCCGTTCGGCCCGCTCCTGATGAGGGCACTGGAGGAGGCCGGGGTCGAGCCTGAAATGTTCCTGCCAGAATATGGCAAGGATCAGTTCGAGATCACCTGCCGGGCGACCGATGCGCTGACCGCGGCCGACCGCGGCGCGACGATCCGGGTGATCGCTAGGGAGGTTGCGTCGCTCTTCGGCTGGCAGGCGAGCTTCGCGCCGAAGACCAGTGCGAACGGTGTTGGCAACGGCGTACACCTGCATGTGAGCTTCACCGATCTTGAGGGCAATCCGGTGACCTTCGATGCGTCCCGTCCGGGCCGGCTCTCCGAGGTTGCCGGGTCCTTCGCCGCCGGCGTGATCCGGCATCTGCCGGCGCTCGTGGCCTTCACCGCGCCTTCGGTCCTCTCCTATATGCGCCTCGTGCCGCATCATTGGAGCGCAGCCTATACCTGCCTCGGCGAGAAGAATCGCGAGGCAACCCTCAGGATCTGCCCGACCCTCGATCTGCCCGGCAGCAACCCCGCCCGCCAGTTCAACATGGAGTACCGGGCGGCGGACGCCTGCGCGAGCCCGCATCTGTCGCTCGCCGTCCTGCTCAAGGCGGGGCTTGAGGGCATCAAGGCTGGGCTCGAGCAGCCGCCGTTGATCAATTCTGACCCATCCGGATTCTCGATGGAAGACCAGCAGCGGCTCGGGATTCGCCGTCTGCCGTCGAGCCTTGCGGGAGCGCTCGACACGCTTGCCGAGGACAAGACCGTCACCGGCTGGTTCGCCGAGGATTTCCTCGACTGCTACGTCGCGATGAAGCGCAAGGAGATCGAGATCGTCGAGGGGCTTTCCCCGGACGAGCTCTGCGCTCGCTACGCGACCGTCTACTGAGGATCTGTACGATGACTTCGCCAATCGCCGTCAAGAGCGCCGATCAGCCCCGCCACGACCCGAGCCGGCCGCTGCTGGCGATCGATGAGCCGCCGCCCTATGCGGTTTTCAATCCGGACGGCTCCTCGCCGATCCTGCTGCTATGCGAGCATGCCTCCAATCGCATTCCGCGGGCGCTCGGCGACATGGGCCTGCCGCACCACGAGCGGCAGCGGCACATCGCCTGGGACATCGGGGCGCTGGCGCTTGCACGGCACTTAAGCCTCAGCCTCGACGCGCCGCTCTTCTTCACGAACTACTCGCGGCTTATCGTCGACTGCAACCGGCCGCTGTCGGCGCCATCCTTTATCCCGGAGGTCAGCGAAACGACGGAGATTCCGGCGAACAGGGATTTGAGCGACACTGAACGCGCGCAGAGGATTGACACCCTATTCAGGCCTTACGCGGAGGTGGTTGCGCGCCGGCTAGACCTGCTCGAAGCAGAGGGAAAGCGGCCCTTCGTTGTGGGGGTCCACAGTTTCACGCCGGTGTATTTCGGCAGACAGCGCCCCTGGCATGCCGGCATTCTCTATGGCAACGCCATCGAATTTGCGCAGTCGCTTATCCGAGGACTGAGTGATGAGAGGGAGCTGACGATCGGCGACAACGAGCCCTATAGCATCCATCCGGACGAAGACTACACGGTTCCCGTGCATGCCGATGCGCGAAAGCTGCCCGGTGTGCTCCTGGAGGTCCGGCATGATCTGATCGATACGGCCACCGGAGTCGCTGCCTGGGGCGAGCGCCTCACGCACCACCTCAAGTCCACCATCGGCGCCGCCGCCTGGTGAGGTGATCTCGCTGCCACTTGGCCAAAGAGCCAGATGCCGATGGCGGCTCGCGCGGTAAGCATCCAAGGGCCCAGTGCAAATCGCCTGCAGACGGTCTGGCCAGCAAACGCGGTCGCCTGCGTATCCAGAAATGGCGCCAGCGCTTGGCTTTCAATCGCCCCTGACCAGCTGGCGCTCCCTACGGCAGAATTGCCGCGATCGCGTCGGCCAGACGGTCCACGTTCTCCATCCGGCAAGTTTCGCCCATCAAGCCGATGCGCCAGATGCGCCCAGCCAGCGGGCCGAGTCCTCCGCCGATCTCGATCCCGAATTCGTCAAGCAGGCGTCTGCGCGCGGGCGCGTCCTCCACACCTTCCGGGATCCACACCGCGTTCAGTTGCGGCAGTCGGTGCTCCTTGTCGGCAACAAACGTGACGCCGAGCCCCTGCAATCGTTCGACCAGCCGTTCATGGACGGCGCGGTGGCGCGCCCAAGCAATCTCCAATCCTTCCCCGAGCAGGCGCG
>JAPSJG010000530.1 GCA_031178305.1 Sinorhizobium sp. | reverse complement strand
CCTGGGCTTCAAGCCTCTGCTTGAGTGACGAGAGCGCTTGGCGGGGGTCGAGATGCGCCTCTTCAGGAAAGAACAGCGCTTCCCGGAAGCGCCCGGCAAGTGCCGGCTCGAGTGTTCCGATCTCTTCCGCATCGATCCAGCGAAAACCGGAGGTGCGCGAGGCGAAGCGCCGGAGCTCGCCGGTATCGCGAGGCGGCGCGACGACCAGCGTGCCGTAGCGATGGACCTCGCCCTCCGGTAGCGCGGCCGCCCACCAGTCGGCGGCACCGATCCCGAGCGTGAGAACGCTCTCCTCGGCGCTTTCCCTTTCGCACCACGGGGCGAGCATGCCGCCGGCATACCAGGAGGCGGCTTGGGCAAAACCGGGAGAGCGTTCCGAGATCGTAACCTCGGCACCCCGCGCGGCAAGCGCGCGTGCGGCGGCGAGGCCGGCGACGCCGGCCCCCTTGATCAGCACGCGCATCTTACTCTCCGGCGGGCGGCGCCGCGTCTCCGCCTACGGGCATGTAAAGGTCGCCGCCCTCGCGATACTTCGCCGCCATGGCTTCGAGCCCCTCCTTCTGCGCCTCGGCGCGGATGTCGTGGGAAATCCGCATCGAGCAGAATTTCGGGCCGCACATGGAGCAGAAATGCGCGACCTTGTGCGCCTCCTTCGGCAAGGTCTCGTCGTGGAAACTGCGCGCCGTCTCCGGATCGAGCGACAGGTTGAACTGGTCCTCCCAGCGGAACTCGAAGCGGGCGCGAGATAGCGCATCGTCGCGAATACGGGCCGCCGGATGCCCTTTGGCGAGATCGGCCGCGTGTGCCGCGATCTTGTAGGTGATGACGCCCACCTTGACGTCGTTGCGGTCGGGCAGCCCCAGATGTTCCTTCGGCGTCACGTAGCAAAGCATGGCGGTGCCGAACCAGCCGATCATCGCCGCGCCGATGCCCGAGGTGATGTGATCGTAGCCGGGCGCGATATCGGTCGTCAGCGGCCCGAGCGTGTAGAAGGGCGCTTCGCCGCAGGTCGCAAGCTGCTTGTCCATGTTCTCCTTGATCTTGTGCATCGGCACATGGCCGGGGCCCTCGATCATGACCTGGCAATCCTTCGCCCAGGCGATCTTCGTCAGCTCACCGAGGGTCTCGAGCTCGGCGAACTGTGCCGCATCGTTGGCGTCGGCTATCGACCCCGGACGCAGGCCGTCGCCGAGCGAGAACGAGACGTCATAGGCACGGCAGATGTCGCAGATCTCCTCGAAATGCTCGTAGAGGAAGCTTTCGCGGTGGTGGTGCAGGCACCACTTGGCCATGATAGAGCCGCCGCGCGAGACGATGCCGGTGACGCGGCCGACGGTAAGCGGGATATAGTGCAGCCGCACGCCGGCATGGATGGTGAAATAGTCAACGCCCTGTTCGGCCTGCTCGATCAGCGTGTCGCGGAAGACCTCCCAGGTGAGGTCCTCTGCGATACCGCCGACTTTCTCCAGCGCCTGGTATAGCGGCACCGTGCCGATCGGCACCGGCGAATTGCGGATGATCCATTCGCGGATATTGTGGATGTTGCGGCCGGTCGAAAGGTCCATCACCGTGTCGGCGCCCCAGCGCGTGGCCCAGACCATTTTCTCGACCTCCTCGGCCATGGACGAGGTGACGGCGGAATTGCCGATATTGGCATTGATCTTCACCAGAAAATTCCGGCCGATGATCATCGGTTCGGATTCCGGGTGGTTGATGTTGGCGGGGATGATCGCCCGGCCGCTAGCGACCTCCCGGCGGACGAATTCGGGGGTAACGAAATCGGGCACCGCCGCGCCGAAGCTCTCGCCGTCGCGTGTGAGCGCCTCTTTCGCCAGCTTGCGGCCGAGGTTTTCGCGGATGGCGATGAATTCCATTTCCGGGGTGATGATGCCGGCGCGGGCATAGGCGAGCTGGGTGACGGCCCGTCCCGGCTTGGCGCGGAGCGGCTTGTGACGCACAGGGAATTCCGGTGTCAGCCGCTCGCCGGTCGCAAAACCATTATCCTCCGCCCTGACGCCGCGCCCCGCATAGCTCTCGACGTCGCCGCGCCCGATTATCCAGTCACGGCGAAGGCGCGGCAAACCCCCGTCGATACGTATATCGGCGTCTTCGATCGTATAGGGTCCGGAGGAATCATAGACGGTGACCGGAGGCTCGCCGGACGTCGGATGCAGCTCGATTTCCCGCATCGGCACGCGGATATCGGGATGGATCTCGCCCGGCTTATAGACCTTTTTTGATGCGGGAAGAGGTCCCTGTGTTACGGAAGGGGTCGCGGCGAGAGGCTTGAATAGATTCATCTTGAGGCTCCAAGGTTTTCGCGTTGGAGACCCAGTTCTGAAGCCGGAAGGATGAAAAGACGCGGGCACCGACGGACCGTGAGAATACGGAATCCTGGCTTCGCACGTCTGCACCGTCCCTACGCCAGTATGAACTGGATCAGGTTCAACGGGTCACTGCGCGCTGTAGCAGTATCTCAGCCCCTTGCCGGGACCCCCCTG
>JAPSJG010000529.1 GCA_031178305.1 Sinorhizobium sp. | reverse complement strand
TATCGCCGGTCGGGCCGAAGGAGCAACGCTATGCCAGCGTGCGCCAACTGCCCGATGGCCGCCGCCTTTCCTGCTCTGCCCAGATACTCGGCGATCTCGTCGTCGACGTACCGCAGGACACCGTCATCAATGCGCAGGTGGTGCGCAAGGCCGCAACTGACCGGGTGATCGAGCGCAATGCCGCCGTCCAGCTCTGCTACGTCGAGGTGGATGAGCCCGACATGCACAAGCCGCTCGGCGATCTCGACCGGCTGAAGGCGATGCTCGAGAAGGACTGGGGGTGGAAAGATCTTTTGATCGCGCCGCACCTCATTCCGCAGGTGCAGGGCGTCCTGCGCAAGGGCAACTGGGCGGTAACCGCTGCCATCCACCGCGACATGGACTCCTCGCGCCCCTTCATCGTCAGCCTCTGGCCGGGTCTCAAGAACGAGGCTTACGGCATCGCCTGCGATATCGGCTCGACGACGATCGCCATGCATCTGGTTTCGCTGCTCTCCGGCCGGATCGTCGCCTCCTCGGGCACATCGAACCCGCAGATCCGTTTCGGCGAGGATTTGATGAGCCGCGTGTCCTACGTAATGATGAATCCGGACGGCCGCGAAGCGATGACCAGGGCGGTGCGCGAGGCCTTGAACGGGCTCATCGGCAAGGTCTGCAGCGAAGCCGGCATCGACCGTCATGACATTCTCGACATGGTCGTCGTCGGCAACCCGATCATGCATCACCTCTTCCTCGGCATCGATCCGACGGAACTCGGCCAGGCGCCGTTCGCGCTCGCGGTCTCCGGGGCGCTGCAATATTGGGCGCACGAGATCGACATCGACGTCAATCGCGGGGCGAGGCTCTACATGCTGCCTTGTATCGCCGGGCATGTCGGCGCCGATGCCGCGGGCGCCACGCTCTCGGAAGGTCCGCACCGGCAGGACAAAATGATGCTGCTCGTCGACGTCGGTACCAATGCCGAAATCGTGCTCGGCAACAGGGACCGCGTCGTCGCGGCCTCCTCGCCGACCGGCCCCGCCTTCGAGGGCGCGGAGATTTCCTCAGGCCAGCGTGCGGCACCGGGAGCGATCGAGCGCGTGCGCATCGACCCGGAGACGCTGGAGCCGCGCTTCCGCGTGATCGGTGTCGACAAGTGGTCGGACGAGGAGGGTTTTGCCGAGGCAGTCACGGCAGTCGGCGTCACCGGGATTTGCGGCTCGGCGATCATCGAAGTCGTCGCGGAGATGTATTTGACCGGCATCATTTCGCAGGACGGCGTTGTCGATGGAGCCATGGCCGCAAGAAGCCCACGCATCGTGCCGAACGGCCGCACCTTCTCCTACCTGCTCCATGACGGCGAACAGAAGATCACCGTTACGCAGAACGATATCCGCGCGATCCAGCTCGCCAAGGCTGCGCTCTATGCCGGCATCAAGCTGCTCATGGAAAAGCAGGGAGTCGAGCATGTCGACACCATCCGCTTCGCCGGCGCCTTCGGCTCCTTCATCGATCCGAAATACGCCATGGTCCTCGGCCTCATTCCGGATTGCGACCTTGGCGAAGTGAAGCCAGTGGGCAATGCCGCCGGCACCGGCGCATTGATGGCGCTCCTCAATCGTGGTCACCGCCGCGAGATCGAGGAAACGGTCAGGAAAATCGAGAAGATAGAAACGGCTCTTGAATCGAAATTTCAGGAGCACTTCATCAATGCGATGGCCATGCCTAATAAGGTGGACGCTTTTCCGAAGCTCGCCGAAGTCGTCAATCTGCCCGCCCGCAAGGAGCTGGCCGACGAAGGGGAAGCAGGCGGCGGCCGACGCAGGCGCAGGAGCCGGGAATAGGCTCGTTCCGGCGCCGCCGCTGTTGCTGCATCAGGCCGCCCTCTCCGCATAGGATGCCAACAGCCCGCCCCAGCCGCGGTCGGAATCGAGAACGTCCCGCAGATCCGCTGCCTTCGCGCCGTAATTGCCGAGGTTGCGGTGCTCGAGAGTGACGGCGGTCTCGTTTTCTCCCTTGGCCTCGAAGTGGACCTCCACTTCCGTATGGAATTGGGAATCGAAGGCGAAATCGGCATTGAGCTGCCAGGCGAAAAGGATGCGGTTCGGCCGATCGCAGTCGATGACACGCCCCCAATCGCACTCCTCGCCGGCATTGCCGATTTCATACCAGCGGCCGCCAGCGACCGCTTCGACGACCACTGTCCTCTGACCGGATTGCGAGATACTGTGGCCCTTGATCCACCAGGTGCCCATATCCTTGACGAAAACGTCGAAGGCCTTTTCAAGCGATGCACGAACGGTCACGGACTTGCGGACCGGAGCGGACTCGATCGTATGCATGATATCTCCTCCTGCGATTGACCGGCTGTTGAATTGCCCAAGGAAGGAAGGCTCCTTTTACCCCGCTATCGCGCCTCCTCCTTTCGCTCGACGGCTGCCTTGAAGGCGGCAAGCTGATCGCCCCAGAAGCGGTCGAGCCATTGCCTGAGCGGCCCGAGTCCATCCGGGTCGATCGAATAGATCCG
>JAPSJG010000528.1 GCA_031178305.1 Sinorhizobium sp. | reverse complement strand
GCGGCAATGATCGACAAGAAATACGAGCGGCGCACCAGCCTCCGGCGACGCACCTCGGCGAAATTCGTCTCGACCGCTTCCATGAAATCGGTCTGGCCGGTCTTCTGGCGAACATATTCGAGCCGCCGCCTGGAATTCCGGATGTACCATTCGCGGAAAAAGCCAACCCCGAAAACGGCGCCAACCGCGGTATGCGTGGAACTGATCGGCAGGCCGAGCGCCGTGGCGAGGAGGACGGTCACTGCCGTCGCAAGCGCGACGCAGAATGCGCGCATCGGATTGAGGCGGGTAATCTCCTCGCCGACGACGCGGATCAGCCGGGGACCGTAGAGCAGGAGACCGAGCGAAATGCCGAGCGCTCCGATCATGAGGACCCAGAACGGTGCCTCCGACTTCTGGGCGGAGACCGTGCCGCCGACCGCTGCGACGATCGCCGACAAAGGCCCGATGGCATTCGAGACGTCATTGGCGCCATGGGCGAAGGAAAGCAGTGCCGCGGCGACGATCAGGGGCAGGCGGAACAGCTTGCGAAGGGACTGGTTGCGGTTGTCGAGCCCTTCAGAGTGGCGACGGATCCACGGCTTGCTCAGGGCGTAGCAGACGCCGCCCGCAAGAGCGCCGGCCAGCAATCCGGTCGGAAGCGAGATGATGGATATGCGCACAAGCGCGAAAACCAGCACATAGGCGGTGAAGGCTCCAGCCATCACTCCGAGAACGACCGGCATCCAGCGCCGCGCAGCGGCGATCTTGTCGCTGCGGTAGATGACGAACTCCTTGAGGAAGGCGAGAAAAAGGGCGGCAATGACGCCTCCGAGCAGGGGCGAGATCGACCAGCTTGCGGTGATGCCGGCGATGGTCAACCATTTGACGCTGCCAGGTCCCGCGGCCGCGACGCCGGCGCCGATAATCCCGCCGACGACCGAATGTGTGGTTGAAACCGGCGCGCGGGCATAGGTGGCAAAGTTGATCCAGCCCGCCGCAGAGATCAGCGCCGCCATCATGACCCAGACCAGCACGTCGGCGTTTATCAGTCGCGTGCCGTCGACAATACCGGCTTCGATGGTCAGCGTGACCTTACGCCCGGCGATCAGCGCCCCGGCGATTTCGAACGTGGCGGCCAGCACCAGCGCCGTGGCCATCGTCATCGCTTTCGCGCCGACGGCAGCGCCGACATTGTTCGTCACGTCATTGGCGCCGATGTTCATCGCCATATACGCGGCGACGACGGCGGCGACGGCGACTATGGCAATGCCGGATGCGCCGGTGAAATAGCTCGCGGCCATTGTCATGCTGAGAATGAGGAAGAGCGCGGCCAGGCCGGGAGCCGCCAGCCGGCGCATGACGTAATAGGATGCTTCCTCGGCGAGGCTTACCTTGTCGAGATCCTTGTCCAGCGTCTGTTTTGCCAGGCTCCGGTGAGGCTTCGCCACCGATCTTTTCTCCATTGTCATGATCGCCAGTAGCGGCAGGAGCCGGCGCATTCAAGCGGAAAGGGGAGATGGCGGCGGGGAACGCGCGTGCCGTCAGCCGTCGGCCGCCTTGGAGGCGGGTTTCGGCGGGGTGGCGGTCATTCGTTTGCCGAAGTCGAGAATGAGTTGCTTCAGCGAGGGTTCGGCAACACGGCTCGCAGCTTCGCGGTGATCACACCACTCAAGCTTGCGCTCGCCCTTTTCGGGGAAGTTCTTTTCGAGATCCTCCACCTCGAGTGCGTGAACCTGAACCTTGCAGGTGATCTGCAGGCCATGGTCCATCCGCTTCTGGTAGACGTAGGAACCGATGGTGGCCTTTTGCACCTTGCCCCTGACGCCGCCCTCTTCGTAAGCCTCCCGCTCGGCCACTTCATGGGCGCGCTTTCCCTGCATCGGCCACCCTTTGGGTATGACCCAGCGACCGGTGTCTCGGCTCGTAAGCAGTAGAATTTCGACGGCGTTCGCCTTCTTTTGGACGCGATAGCACAGAGCGGCATATTGCATGCGTGCCGGGCGACGCAGCATCAAATGCACATCAGAGGCCAGCCGGTGCAAAAGGCTCAAGTGTTTCCTGCTCCTTTTCGCGAATCAGTAGAATTAGACATCCCGAAAATATGCGCCGTTTGTTTTACCTGTAAATGGCCGCGCGAAAAGATAACCGTCGGGAGGCGCTGAGGTTCCACTCGCGCCACGCAACTGTTGATACATGCAATGTTTGCATACACTCTTCTCGGAAGTGAGATCGCCAGTTGCAGAACCGGCAGGAAAAGTGTGCGCGGTTTTCCGGATCCCGCGCTAACTTCTTAGAATCGATCACCCTAAAATCATCGCGATCTATGAGCCGGGGCGATCCCGTTGCTGCAGGCGCAGCCGGGCGATGCGCGCCCACTCGCCGCTGCGCTCCGCCTCGCGCGCCGCGGCGGCGACGAAATCGATGTGGCTTTGGGCTGCAGCCTTGGCGGCCTCCGGATCGCGCGCCATGATCGCCGCATAGATCGCCTCATGCTGCGCCAGCAGCCGATCGCGTGCGCCCGGTGC
>JAPSJG010000089.1 GCA_031178305.1 Sinorhizobium sp. | reverse complement strand
TTGCCAGCCGCAATGCGACGCGTGAGGATTTCGACCATGTGATCGCGTCGATTGCCAAGGGATCCGTACCGGTGGCGGCGCTCGTCACCCACAGGACGACGCTCGACGGGGCGGTCGAGGACCTGCCGCGCTGGGCCCATGACAAGACCGGACTCGTGAAGGCCGTGATCACGGTGGACGCCGCATGAACTTCATCGATGCGCATCAGCATTATTGGACGCTCGGCCTCGGCCACAATGATTGGCCAGGGCCGGATCTCGAATCCATTTACCGCGATTTCGCGCCAAAGGATCTGAAGCCACACTTGGCGGCGGCCGGCATCGCCCGAACCGTGCTCGTCCAGGCGGCGCCCAATGTCGCGGAGACCGAGTTCCTGCTCGCGCTCGCGGAACAGGAAGAGACGGTCGCGGCGGTGGTCGGCTGGGTCGATGTGCTCGCCCCCGGCGCCATCTCCGAGATCGAGCGGTTGAAGAACCATCGCAAGTTCAAGGGCATTCGGCCAATGCTGCAGAGCATCGCCGAAACCGCCTGGATCCTCAGGCCGGAGGCGGTCGCGACGCTTGAGGCTTTACCGCGTCTGGATATTCGCTTCGACGCGCTGATCCAGCCGCGCCACCTGCCGATGATCGCGGCCCTCGCCGACCGATTGCCGGAACTTCAGATCGTCCTCGACCACGGAGCCAAGCCCTTCATCGCAGAGGGCAGGATGGAGCCCTGGCGGGCCGACATGGCGGCGCTCGCGCTTCGGCGGAACGTGCATGTCAAGCTCTCCGGACTCGTGACGGAGGCGGGTGGAGCCTGGACGGCGGAACGGCTGCGCCCCTATGCCTCGCACCTCATCGAGGCTTTCGGAGCGGACCGCGTCATGTTCGGCAGCGACTGGCCCGTCGTCTTGCTGGATGCCGACTATGGCACGTGGTTCTCGGCCGCCTTGGAACTTACGGCCGACAGGACGGAGGCGGAGAAGCAGGCGATATTCTCGCGGACAGCCTTGAGATTTTATGGGATATCGCTTGTCTGAGGTACGATCATCATGGTCGGCCGGCCTGGCACATGTTATTTCAGCAAGATCGGAATTAGGTAGTGATTCGCTAAAAAGGGCCCTGAAAGGACGGGGCGTGTTTGTTGCACTGCACAAAAAACATGGTAGTCTGGCAAGAATTGCGGACACCAAGAAAAACAATCGCAAACTTGCGTCCGACTGGGAGCGGCGCCGTCATCGATTGAAAGAAGGGGTACGCGTCCCATGTTCTACCAGCTTTACGAAATGAACCATGCTATGATGGCTCCGTGGCGGACGGCGGCGGACGCCATGCGGCTGGCCTTCAGGAATCCAATGAATCCGGTCTCCCACACGTATTTCGGTCGCGCAGCCGCTGCGGGGCTGGAGGTGTTCGAGCGCGCGACGCGCCGTTACGGCAAGCCGGAATTCGGCCTTCAGGAAACGATCGTGGACGGACAGCCGGTGCTGATTCGTGAAAAGATCGTCTGGCGCGCGCCCTTCTGTAATCTCATCCATTTCGAACGGTCGCTCCCCGCAGGAAGAGCGGCGGACCCGAAGGTGCTGCTCGTCGCGCCGATGTCGGGCCATTACGCGACGCTGCTGCGCGGCACGGTCGAGGCGCTGCTGCCTCACTCCGACATCTACATAACCGACTGGATGGACGCTCGCATGGTGCCCTTGAGCGAGGGCACGTTCGATCTCGATGACTATATCGATTACCTCATCCAGATCCTGCATTTCCTCGGACCCGATACGCATGTGGTCGGCGTCTGCCAGCCGGCGGTGCCGGTGCTCGCCGCGGCCGCGCTGATGGAGGCGGACAATGATCCGCTTTCGCCAGCCTCGATGACGCTGATGGGCGGACCGATCGACACCCGCATCAATCCGACTGGCGTCAATCAGCTGGCGGAGCAGCGGCCGGTCGAGTGGTTCCGCGACAATGTCATCATGCCGGTGCCATGGCCGCAGCCGGGCTTCATGCGCATGGTCTATCCGGGATTCCTGCAGCTTTCCGGCTTCATGTCGATGAATCTCGATCGGCATCTGATCGCGCACAAGGAGTTTTTCGCCCATCTCGTCAAGAACGACGGCGATGCCGCCGACAAGCATCGCGAATTCTACGACGAATATCTGGCGGTGATGGACTTGACGGCCGAGTTCTATCTGCAGACGATCCAGGTCGTGTTCATGCAGCATGCGCTTCCGAAGGGGGAGATGGTGCATCGCGGCAAGCACGTCGATCCGACGGCGATCCGCCGCGTGGCGCTGTTGACGGTCGAGGGCGAAAACGACGACATTTCCGGCGTCGGCCAGACCAGGGCTGCCCAGACGATCTGCACGAACATCCCGGAGCACATGCGCGAGCATTATATGCAGCCGGATGTAGGCCATTACGGCGTCTTCAACGGCTCGCGCTTCCGCCGCGAGATCGCGCCGCGCATCGTCGCCTTCCAGCGCGCGCATTCGCGCCACAGCAGGCCCGTCAAGCAGATCATCAGGGGCGGGAAATCAGCGTGATCAGCCCAACCCGCGCGTGAGGGCAGATATCGAGCAGCCAAACTGCTGCGGTAATCTTAAGGTCTGAGACGACGCAAGGCGCTAAAATGGGGCGCTTTCCGGTACCGATCGGGAGGCGCCTCCGTGACGATTTTGTCGCCTAGACTCAAGCATTTGTCCGATTTCAGGCGTGTCGATCTTGTAGACCATGACGGCCTTTCCCACATCGTTTCCATCGGGCCGCAACGGGCGGCCTGCTGATTGCGAGGTGTGCTGACGATGAACCAATCTGCATTGATCCGTCCGGACTGGACGCCTGCGACGATTGCGCTGATGGTGCTCGGCTTCGTTGTGTTCTGGCCGCTGGGCCTGGCGATGCTCGCCTATATTCTGTTTGGAGACAAGCTGAAGGCCTTCAAGAAGGACGCCAACGACAGCGTGGACCGCGTGTGCGCCGGCTTCCGACGGAATCCCGGCCGCAACTGGGCCCATCACCGGACCGGCAATGTCGCCTTCGACGAGTGGCGCGAAGCGGAACTTGCCCGTCTCGACGAAGAGCGCCGCAAGCTCGATCAGATGCGCGAGGAATTCGACGCCTATGTGCGTGAGCTCCGCCGTGCGAAGGACAAGGAAGAGTTTGACCGCTTCATGCGCGAACGCCGGAACGGCGGTACACCGGAGGCGACGGCCGGCTGATCCTGCCGGCTCCTGTCCGGCGTTTCACATGAAACGCCGGACCCATTGCGTCTTCGATCGATCGCGATCCCGGACGAGTTCTCGCATGTCAACGGCGCCGCGAATCGGCTAAACAGGCTTTCATGCTTCTTTCCTTCAAGCGGCGCAGTGGCGGTGGAACGCCTGCTCTAGTCACGCGGGAGATCGAGGTGGCCGGCAAGGTTCTACCCTTGACGATCCGCCAGAATTCGCGCGCCACCCGGATGACGCTGCGTATTGAGCCCGGCGGCCGGGCCCTGAAGCTGACCGTTCCCGAAGGCCTGCCGGAGCGCGAAGTCGGCGCGTTTCTCACCCGTCATCAGGGCTGGCTGATGACAAAGCTCGCGCGCTTCTCCGGCGAGAGCGAGCTTGAACATGGCGGGATGATCTTCATCCGCGGCGTCGCCCACCGTATCGAACGGACCGGCCGTATTCGCGGGCTGACGGAAGCGGTGATGGTCGATGAGGAAGCTGTCCTCAGGGTTGGCGGCGCGGAGGAACACCTGCGCCGACGCATCGCCGATTACCTGAAGAAAGAGGCGCGTTTCGAGCTGGAGCGCCTCGTCGCCGTGTATTCCGGCAGGATCGATCGGCGGGTGCGTTCGCTGAGCCTCAAGGACACCCGTAGTCGCTGGGGATCCTGCTCCGTCGAAGGGGACCTGAGCTTTTCCTGGCGCATAGCAATGGCGCCGCCGAAGGTGATCGCCTATCTCGCCGCCCACGAGGTCGCCCATCTCAAGGAGATGAATCACGGGCCGGATTTCTGGGCGCTTTGCGAGGGACTGTGCCCGGATACCAACGATGCCAGGCGCTGGCTGAAGCGAAACGGTACCATGCTGCACGCGATCGATTTCGGCTAAATGGTGACTTGGCGCGAATCGACCCGGATCATAATGCGGACCGGTGAGAAGGGTCTGAACGGCGCGGCATCGCCCCTTCTCCAGCCTGCGGCAAGGAGGTCGCTGCAGCAGGATCAGGGGCAAAAGCAGCCGCCGGCACCGCTTCCTTGCAAAATAAAAAAATCCAAAATGAAAATTCCGCCTGCCGCAACGGCGCCGACAATACGCACGGAAAAGCAACGGTTTTGCTCGACTCACGCCGCGTTTCATGCAAGGTCGCTTCCCATGAAAACCGAAGTGAAGATTTGTGGATTGAAGACACCGGAGGCCGTGGAGCATGCCGTGGCGCGCGGCGCTTCGCATACGGGCTTCATCTTCTTCCCCAAGAGCCCGCGCAACATCGAGCCTGACGATGCCGGCCGACTGGCCGAGCGTATTCGGGGGCGCGCCAAGATCGTCGCCGTCACGGTCGATGCGGAGAACGACGATCTCGACGAGATCGTTGCCGCGCTCAATCCGGATATCCTGCAGCTTCATGGCGGCGAAGGCCCGGAGCGGGTGCTGACGGTCAAGGCGATCTACGGACTGCCGGTGATGAAGGCGTTGCCGATCCGCCAAATTTCCGACCTCGAGCGGATCGATCCCTATCTCGGAATCGTCGACCGTTTTCTTTTCGATGCCAAGCCGCAGGCCGGATCCGAGCTGCCCGGCGGCAACGGGATTTCCTTCGATTGGCGTTTGCTTGATGCGCTTGACGGAAGCGTCGATTACATGCTCTCCGGGGGGCTGAATGCAGCGAATATCGGCGAGGCCTTGTCGCTGACCGGCGCCCGTGCAGTCGATATATCCTCCGGCGTCGAGAGCGCGCCGGGTGTCAAGGATTTGAAGCTCATGGATGCCTTTTTCGATGCGGTTCTCCGCGCCGAAGCCGACCGGCCACGATCAGGGAGCACGACGTGAATCAGCCGCCTAAACCGAACTCCTTCCGCGCCGGACCCGACGAGGACGGCCGTTTCGGCATCTTCGGTGGCCGTTTCGTTGCCGAAACGCTGATGCCGTTGATCCTCGATCTGGAGGATGAATGGAAAAAGGCGAAGAGCGACCCGTCCTTCCAGGCGGAGCTTGAAAAGCTTGGCGCCCATTACATCGGCCGTCCGAGCCCGCTCTATTTCGCCGAGCGCCTCACGGCGGAGCTTGGTGGCGCGAAGATCTACTTCAAGCGCGAGGAACTGAATCACACCGGTTCGCACAAGATCAACAATTGCATCGGCCAGATCCTGCTTGCCAAACGCATGGGCAAGACCCGCATCATCGCCGAAACCGGCGCGGGCCAGCATGGCGTGGCGTCCGCGACGGTTGCCGCCCGCTTCGGACTGCCCTGCGTGGTTTATATGGGCGCGACCGATGTCGAGCGGCAGGCGCCGAACGTGTTCCGCATGAAGCTGCTCGGTGCCGAGGTGAAGCCGGTGACCGCCGGCAATGGCACGCTCAAGGATGCGATGAATGAGGCGCTGCGCGACTGGGTGACGAATGTCGACAGCACCTATTACCTGATCGGCACGGCCGCCGGCCCGCATCCCTATCCGGAAATGGTCCGCGACTTCCAGTCGGTGATCGGCCAGGAGGCCAGGGAGCAGATCCTGGAGGCGGAGGGCAGGTTGCCCGACCTCATCGTGGCGGCGGTCGGCGGCGGCTCCAATGCGATCGGCATCTTCCATCCGTTCCTCGACGACGACGGCGTGAAGATGGTCGGCGTGGAAGCCGGAGGCAAGGGGCTCGACGGCGACGAGCATTGCGCCTCGATCACGGCCGGTTCGCCGGGCGTGCTGCACGGCAACCGAACTTACCTGCTCCAGGACGGCGATGGCCAGATCAAGGAGGGCCATTCCATCTCCGCCGGGCTCGATTACCCGGGTATCGGTCCGGAGCACTCCTGGCTCAACGATGTCGGCCGCGTCGAATACGTGCCGATCATGGACCATGAGGCCCTCGAAGCCTTCCAGACGCTGACGCGATTCGAAGGCATAATCCCGGCGCTCGAACCGTCGCACGCGCTGGCGGAAGTCATCAAGCGGGCGCCAAAGATGCGCAAGGACGAGATCATCCTGATGAATCTCTCCGGTCGCGGCGACAAGGACATCTTCACCGTCGGCAAAATTCTGGGAATGGGACAGTAACGATCATGACCGCACGCATGGAACAAAGGTTCGCCGACGTCGCGGCAGAGGGTCGCCCGGTCCTTGTCACCTATTTCATGGGCGGCGACCCGGATTTCGACACGTCGCTGGCTATCATGAAGGCACTGCCGAAAGCCGGCGCCGACGTCATCGAGCTCGGCGTACCCTTTTCCGATCCGATGGCCGACGGCCCTGCGATCCAACTTGCCGGCCAGCGGGCGCTCAGGGGCGGACAGACGCTCGCCAAGACGTTCGAAATCGCCCGTCGCTTCCGGGCGGAGGATCAGCGCACGCCGATCGTGCTGATGGGCTATTACAACCCGATCTATATCTATGGGGTCGAGCGCTTCCTCGACGATGCGCTGGACGCTGGCGTCGACGGCCTGATCGTCGTCGACCTGCCGCCGGAAATGGATGACGAGCTCTGCATTCCGGCGCTGAAAAAGGATATCAACTTCGTCCGCCTGGCGACGCCGACGACGGACGACCGCCGCCTGCCGAAGGTTCTCGAAAACACCTCCGGATTCGTATATTACGTTTCGATGAACGGCATCACCGGTTCGGCTCTGCCCGATCCGGCGCCGATCGCCGGCGCCGTTGCGCGGATCAAGTCGCATACGAAGTTGCCCGTCTGCGTCGGCTTCGGCGTCAAGACCGCCGATCATGCGCGGGTAATCGGGGCCTCTGCCGACGGGGTCGTTGTGGGAACGGCCATCGTCAACCAGATCGCCTCGAGCCTCACGGAAGAGGGCCGCGCCACGGAAGCGACCGTGCCGGGTGTCGAAGCGCTGGTCAGGGGTCTTTCGGCCGGCGTGCGCGCGGCAAGGGCCGCAGCGGCCGAATAATTGCCCCTTTCGACGCGCACAACCCGAAGGAAGTGTTCAGGAGTCTATAAGTGAACTGGATCACAAATTACGTTCGGCCGAAGATCAATTCGATGCTGGGCCGCAGGGAGGTTCCGGAAAACCTCTGGATCAAGTGCCCTGAAACCGGCGAGATGGTGTTCCATCGCGATCTCGAAGAGAACAAGTGGGTCATCCCGCAATCCGGCCATCACATGAAAATGCCGGCCAAGGCGCGCCTGAAGGATCTCTTCGACGGCGGCATTTACGAGGCACTGCCGCAGCCGAAGGTTGCACAGGATCCGCTGAAGTTCCGTGATTCCAAGAAATACATCGACCGCCTGCGCGACAGCCGCGCCAAGACCGAACTCGAGGACACGATCGTCGCCGGTCTCGGCCTTGTCCGGGGTGTCAAGCTGGTCGCCGTCGCGCATGAGTTCAACTTCATCGGCGGCTCGCTCGGCATGGCCGCCGGCGAAGCGATCGTCAAGGCCTTCGAGCGGGCGATCGCCGAAAAGTGCCCTCTGGTGATCTTCCCGGCTTCGGGCGGCGCCCGCATGCAGGAAGGCATCCTGTCGCTGATGCAGCTTCCGCGCACCACCGTTGCCGTGAACATGCTGAAGGAAGCGGGGCTTCCCTTCGTCGTCGTGCTGACCAATCCGACCACCGGCGGCGTGACCGCGTCCTATGCGATGCTCGGCGACATCCACATGGCCGAGCCGGGCGCGGAGATCGGCTTTGCCGGCAAGCGGGTGATCGAGCAGACCCTTCGCGAAAAGCTTCCCGACGGCTTCCAGACATCCGAATACCTTCTGGAGCACGGCATGGTCGACATGGTGGTCAAGCGCCACGACATTCCGGAGACGCTTGCGCGCGTCTTGAAGATCCTGATGAAGAAGCCTGCCGAAGCCGCAAAGCGCGAGGAAGGGGCTCAGGTTTCCGTGCTGCCCCTTGCGGCAAGGGCGTGAACCTTCAGCGCTTCAACTAGTGGTCGGTATCCGCTTCAAACCGGTTCCTTAACCGCCGCAGCGGTCTATTTCTCGGGGCATTTATCATGACGTCGGCTGAGGTCAGCGAAGCGGCGCGGGAGATCGAGAAGCTTCTAGCGCTCCATCCCAAGGGGTTCGACCTGTCGCTCGACAGGATCACCCGCCTGCTCGCCGTGCTCGGAAACCCTGAGCAACGCCTGCCGCCGGTTATTCATGTCGCTGGCACTAACGGCAAGGGCTCTGCGACCGCCTTTTGTCGGGCTATTCTCGAGGCGGCGGGGTTGAGCGTTCACGTCCATACCTCGCCGCATCTCGTCAACTGGCACGAGCGCTACCGCCTCGGCGTCAGGGGCAGCAAGGGTGCGCTCGTCAGCGATCCAGTCCTTGCCGATGCCGTGCGCCGCGTGGCCGCGGCAAATGCCGGGCAGAACATCACCGTTTTCGAAATCCTGTCGGCGGTCACCTTCCTGCTTTTCGCGGAGCATCCAGCCGATGCTGCAATCATTGAGGTCGGGCTTGGCGGCCGCTACGATGCGACCAATGTCATTGCCCGGCCCGCCTGCTCCGTCATCATGCCGATCTCGCTCGACCACCAGGCCTATCTCGGTGATCGGGTGGAACTGATCGCCGCCGAAAAAGCCGGCATCATGAAACGCGGCTGCCCGGTGGTCATCGGCCACCAGGACGAGGACGGCGTTCGCGAGGTGCTCGTCGAAACCGCCGAACGTCTCGGCTGCCCGATGTCCGTCTATGGCCAGGACTTCATGGCGCATGAGGAATTCGGCCGGCTGATCTACCAGGATGAAGACGGGCTTTCCGACCTGCCTCTGCCGCGCCTGCCCGGGCGCCATCAGTTCGCCAATGCCGCGGCAGCAATCCGTGCGGTAAGGGCGGCCGGTTTCGACGTCCCAGAAGCGGCAATCGAGAAGGGATTGGCAAGCGTCGACTGGCCCGGCCGACTGCAGCGTCTCGCCGGCGGCAAGCTTTCGCATCACGGCCCCCAGGGTGCCGAGATCTGGATCGACGGCGGCCACAATCCCGGCGCCGGCCAGGTCATCGCCGAGTCGATGGCGACTTTCGAGGAGCGCGAGCCGCGGCCACTGTTCCTCGTGATCGGCATGATCAACACCAAGGATCCGGTTGGCTACTTCAAGGCCTTCCTCGATCTCGCCGAGCAGGTCTTCACCGTTCCGATCCACGGCTCCGATGCGGGACTCGATCCGGTGGCGCTTGCCGCCGACGCCGCTTCGGCAGGCCTGGAGGCCAATGCTTGCTCATCCGTTGCGGAGGCGCTTGGCTTGATCGCTGAGCTGACCGATGAGGATCCCGTGCCGCCCCGCATCCTGATCGGCGGCTCGCTTTACCTCGTTGGCGACGTGCTCGCGGAGAATAGCACGCCGCCGCGGTAAGGTGGAGATTAGAGCGGATGCGCTCACATGCGTTCGCTCTACTGCTCATCCTTTTGTTTCTGCAGCATCCGGGGCGAAGGAGACTCGCGGCAATCTCCGGCGCAAAGTCGCCTCTCACCGCGTGCGGGGAGAGGGTCAGGATAAGGGCAAGACAGCGACGCAATGCGCCCATGGAAGCGCAAAAGCCCGGCCAAGCCGGGCTTTGCAGTTCTCACATTTCTTGACTTCAGAAGCGCTCAAGCGACCGCGTTCGAAATCCACGAGCTCAGTGCCGTCTTCGGCGCGGCACCGACCTTGATGTCGGCCACTTCGCCCGCCTTGAACATGGCAAGCGTCGGAATCGAGCGGACGCCGTACTGGGCGGCGAGCTCCGGGTTTTCGTCGATGTTGAGCTTGGCGACCTTCACCTTGCCGGCCAGTTCGGTGGCGATCTCTTCGAGGCTCGGCGCGATCATTTTGCACGGGCCGCACCATTCTGCCCAGAAGTCGACGACGACCGGTTCGGCGGAATTCAGGACTTCTTTTTGAAAGTTGGACGCATCGACTTTTACGGTAGCCATCGGCTGCTCCTTGCGTTCGGAAATGGCATTGTCCAGATGTTGTGCCTCATGTGAGGCGGCGCCACTGGATTTTCAATAAGGTGTATCTCACTTTGTAGCGAGCCCTTCAAGGCTCCTGTCCAGGTCCGCATCGGGCAGCACCCTGACCGTCGGACCTTCGGTGAAAATCAGCGCCGATCGAAATTTCCTGTCCGGGTAAAGGGGTCTCAGGAGTTCGCGATAGATCGCGAGCTGCGTCCGGTAGACAGGCGGAACCTCTTCCAGCGATGCCGGCACCTGACGGTTGGTCTTGAAATCGACAATCGTGACGGTGTCGCCGGAAACGGCCAGACGGTCGATGCGACCGGAGACGGCGAACTCGCGGGTGCCGAGCTTCAGGGTTCCCATGACGGAGACTTCCGCGCGGCTTCCGTCGCCGAAAACGGTGTTGAGGACCGGATGCGCGAGAACGTCCATGACGGCTCCGGCGAGTGCATGCCTTTCCGTTTCGGGCCAGCGTGGTACTGAGCGGGCGAGATAGCGCTCCGCCGCAGCCCGGCGTTCGCCGGCATCGATTGTCGGAAGAACCTGCAGCAGCCGATGCAGGATCGCTCCGCGCAGCATCGAGAAGTTCGGAGCCCCCTTCTCGGCAAAGAGGGCCGACCCGACGATGGCTTCGCCATCCGCGTCGTCGATCGCGACCGTGGTGCCGGAAGGGGTGAGCGGCCGCGGCAGCCGGCGCTGCGGCGGCAGCGGCCGGAAAAGCGCCTCCGGCAGGCCGGATACCGCCGTTTTCGCCGCAAGCTCTCCCGC
>JAPSJG010000527.1 GCA_031178305.1 Sinorhizobium sp. | reverse complement strand
CCTTCGTCGAAGCTGTTCTTGCGACTGAGATAACTCTCCCAATCGAAGGCACTCTGGACGATGTGTTCGAGGCTTGCGTGGGTCGGCACCCAATCGAGCTTCAGCCGTGCAAGCGATGGATCGGCGACCACCTGCGCGGCATCGCCCGGACGCCTCGGCGCGAAGTCGACACGAAAGTCGCGGCCGGAAACCCGCCGCACTGCGTCGAGCACTTGCAGAACCGAGAAGCCCTCGCCATAGCCGCAATTGGAGACGAGAGGCTCACCGCCGTCTCTCAAGTAATCGAGCGCGTTCCTGTGGGCGGCGACAAGGTCGCTGACATGGATGTAGTCGCGAACGCCGGTGCCATCGGCCGTTGGATAATCGGTGCCGAAAACGTCGACATTGCGGCGCTTGCCGAGCGCCGTCTCGCAGGCGACCTTGATGAGATGGGTGGCGCCAAGCGTCGACTGCCCGGCACGACCGAGCGGGTCGGCCCCCGCCACGTTGAAATATCTAAGTGCCACATAGCTGAAGTCATGGGCGGCCGCGGCGTCGTCAAGCATCATCTCCGTCATCAGCTTGGAGCGGCCATAGGGACTTTCCGGGCGCAAGGCTGCCGACTCCTTGACCGGGTCGGGCGTATCTTGGGTACCGTAGACGGCAGCCGTCGACGAGAAGACGAAGTGGCGTATCCCGGCCTTGATCGATGCGGCTATGAGCGTGCGCGTCCTTGCCGTGTTGTTGTCGTAATAGGCGAGCGGGTTGGCGACCGATTCCGGTACGACCGCCGATCCGGCGAAATGGACCACCGCATCGATCTCGTTCTCGGCAAAGATTCGCGCAAGAACAGCCGGGTCGCCCACATCTCCGAAATAGAAGCGGGCCTCGCGCGCCACCGCCCAGCGAAATCCGGTCATCAAGCTGTCAAGCACGACGACGTCTTCCCCGGCATCGAGCAGCGACCAAACCATATGGCTGCCGATATAACCTGCTCCGCCAGTCACCAATATGGCCATTGATTGCCTTCCGCCCCCTATCAACACGGGGACAGGAAAGACGGGTGATGCTTTCGGAATCGGTAAAACACGGGCGCCGCGGCCGAACTTCCCCTTCTATTCTCGCCAGCGTGGTTAAATCCCGGCTTCCGAAAGCGATCGCAATTTATCGATCGGTGCTAGCGGTCGAGAATATGGCGGCGCAGGCGGTCCGCCGCTTCGGTGATCTGGGCCGGATCACGCAGGAAACAGGCGCGCATGAAGAGCTCGCCGCCAGTGCCGAAGGCCGTTCCGGGGGCGAGGCCAACGCCGCTCTTGTCGACGATGTCGATCGCCGCCCGGCGCGAGTCCGTGATGCCGTCGATCTTCAGGAAGGCGTAAAGGGCTCCATCGGGTTTCAGCGTCTCGACGCGATTGGTCGCGATCAGCGCGTCGCAGAGAAGGTCGCGGTTGGCCCTGGCCTTGGCAACATTCGCGTCGACGAAGTCGTCGCCCTCGTCGAGCGCGACGACGGCGCCGCGCTGCATGAATTGCGCAACCCCGGAGGTCGAATATTGGATCAGGTTTTCGAGCACCTGCCCCATCACCGGCGGGGCCACGATCCAGCCGACGCGCCAACCCGTCATTGCCCAGTTCTTGGAAAAGGAATTGACGAACAGAATACGGTCGCCCTCCTCCGTGATGTCGAGGAAGGATGGCGCCCGCCCGCCGAGATAGTAGTAAAGCGCATAAATTTCGTCGGCGATGACCCAGATGCCATGCTTGCGTGCCAGAGAGAGGATTGCTTCGAGGTCTTCGCGGCTCGCCGTCCAGCCTGTCGGGTTGGAAGGCGTATTGATGAAAAGCGCCCGCGTCTTCTTTCCGATGGCCGCCTCGAGGCGGCCAAGATCGAGCTGCCATTTGCCGTTCTGGAAACGCAGCGGCACGGAAACAGGCCGGGCACCCGAGAGGTCGGCGGCAGCCGCGAAATTCGGCCATGCGGGCGTGAGGAGAACGATCTCGTCGCCCGGCGCGGTGATCGCCTCGATAGCAAGCTTGATCGCCTGCATGCCCGATCCGGTGACGTAGAAATTCTCCGGCGACAAGGTTTTCTGGAAGCGGCGCTCGTAATAGCGCACCAGCGCCTCGCGAAGCGGCGGGATACCGCGTTGCCAGGTATAGAACGTCTCGCCGGCCATCAGTGCGTCCGCTGCGGCCCGGCTGATGAACTCGGGTGTGGGAAGATCGCCCTCGCCGACCCAGAGCGGAATGAGCCCGTCGCGGCCGCGCGCGTAATTCACCACTTCGACGATGCCGCTTTCGGGCGCCGAATGGGCACGGGGGCTGAGGCTGGTCATGATCGTCATCGCCGGCTCCTGAACTGCCCACCGCTTCTAGACAGTTTCATGTCGACGATCACGCGATTTTCTCTGACCTGTCTATCGATTTCTGTGATGTTTCGCGGTCTGCACGGAGCATAGGCCGCGACCGGCGCCTGCATTCACGCCCGCTGCTTCAGGAGATCGCGAATCTCCGACAACAACTGGATGTCCTCAGGCGGCGGCGCAGCC
>JAPSJG010000088.1 GCA_031178305.1 Sinorhizobium sp. | reverse complement strand
CCCGGAACTGTCGGCGCAGCCCCTGATTTGTTACAATGCCGACTGGTCGCCGATGGGAGAAGCCATCCGGGGCGCCTTCGCCGCCCAGGGCCTAGCTTACGATCCGGTTTGCATGGTGCCTTTTTGCACTAATGTCTGCAGCCTGGTGCTCGCCTGTGGTGGTGTCGGTATCGTTGATGCAATGACTGCACACGAGTATGCAACCCGTGGGCTCGTGCGGTGTCAGATCATCGGCATTCCCCCGATCTCGGTCATTGCCTTTCACCGGCGGGGCGAGCCGCTCAGGGCGCCGGTGCAGGGATTTCTGAATGCACTTCGAAAACTAGCCCGTGAATGGGCATAACCTTTCCACCGCATAGCCGTCGTGCCAGCCTGGAGACGGCTATTCGTCCCGAAATTTTCAGATTGGATCCGCCATGCGCGCATCCGTCGTCCCGGGCGAGGCGGACGAGCACTCACTCCGCGTTGCGCCACTAGCGGTCTCATTCAGGTTGATCGCACTAGGCGGAATGGGGGCCGACTGCGGACTGTCCGGTTCTGGAATATGCCCAGCCGATAGCTGCCGTTCGGCAAGCGACCCCATTCCAGCCGTTCATTGGCGGGATCGCGATATCACAAACCGGACATCGACAGATGATAAAGCGTTTTGTCGGTTTCCGAAGGTGGTGACTTTCTAACGGGATAGTTCACAGTTCACACCAAGATGAAAGCTGCGGTGCCTTAGCCAACCTGCAGAACGTGGGTGCCATGCAGGTTCTATCTGCCGATTGCGCCAAGTTCGAGAAGCCAATCACGCACAGCCGCCGCCCTCGGCGTGAAGGGTCGGCCTTTCCGATAGACCAACAGGAAATCGTTATCGGTCGTTTGAGATTCCTTCAGCGGGCGTATCAGGGCGCCGCTGGCAACGAGGTCTCCTACCGAATGTTGCCAGCCGAGACCGATCCCCGCGCCCGCCAAGACGGCGTGGACAACAAGGATGTAATTATTGAAGGTCGAGACGCCGCTGGGAACAGCGTAGTTGATGCCGTAGTGCGCCAGGAACTCTCGCCAGGTATGGCCTTCGTGATAGTGACTGTCGAGGTGAAGAAGGTTGCGCGCGAGAAGCTCCTCGAGCGATGATATCGGTCCATGCTTCTCCAGGTAATCGCGGCTGCAAACGGGAAACATCGTCTCCCGGGTGAATGGCAGTACCTCGTAGCCCGGCCAATCCACCCGCCCGTTCGTGATCGCCATGGAAACGCCGTCCGCTGGCAATTCGAGCTTCTTGTCGGAATTGTAGAGCTGCATCTCGATGCGCGCGTCGCTGCCGGGATAGGTGGAAATCCTCGGTAGAAGCCAATAGGTGCCGACGGTGATCGAGGCGTAGACCCGGATGTCTGATGCTGCCGTCGAATGGATCTCCATCGCTGTGCGCTCGATCTGGTCCAGTCCGGCTTCCACGGACCGATAAAGTTTTTCCCCGTCATCCGTCAGTTGCAAGTGCCTGTGCTTGCGATGAAACAACGATGCTCCGAGCCCGGTTTCGAGCTGGCGTATGGCATGGCTGATCGCGGCCGGCGTGACGTTCAACTCCTCGGAGGCCTTCGTGAAACTCTCAAGGCGCGCGGCGGCGTCGAACACGTAGAGCAGGTTCCCGGAAGGGATGAAGCGGCGCATTTCTCGCATGAACTGAATTCAACCATGTGTGAGTTTTTTTGTTAGTCACAGCCCGGCTTCTTTGCACTAGCAATCTCTAACGGTCAAATCCTGTTTGTAGAACGGCCGGCTGGCGGGGGGAGTCGAGGATGGAGATGCTTCATGCGGACGGGATTCGCAAGTCGTTCGGTAATCTCGAAGTCCTGTGCGGCGTCAGCCTGACCGCCAACAAGGGCGATGTCATCTCGCTGATCGGCGGTAGCGGTTCGGGCAAGTCAACCTTCCTTCGCTGTCTGAACTGTCTCGAGCATCCGACCGGTGGCGAGATCCGTGTCAATGGCGAGGCGATCGCTTTCAAGCCTGACGGCCACGGCAACAGGGAGCCGGAGTCGAAGGCGCAGATGCGCCGCATCCGCGCGCGGCTGGCGATGGTCTTTCAGGGCTTCAACCTGTGGAGCCACATGACGCTTATAGAAAACGTCATCGAAGCGCCCGTCCATGTGCTCGGCGTCGAGCGCAGGCAGGCCGTCGACGAGGGGCTGCGGCTGCTGCAGCGCGTCGGCCTCTACGACAAGCGCGATGCCTATCCGGCGTTTCTTTCAGGCGGCCAGCAACAGCGCGGCGCCATAGCCCGGGCGCTGGCTGTGCAGCCACTCGCCATGCTGTTCGACGAGCCGACCTCGGCGCTCGATCCCGAACTCGTCGGCGAGGTGCTGAGGGTCATTCGCGAGCTCGCCGAGGAAGGCAGGACGATGATCCTCGTCACCCATGAAATGTCCTTCGCACGCGATGTCTCCAGTCAGGTGCTTTTCCTGCACGGTGGACGCGTCGAGGAGGCGGGGGCGCCGGCGGAGGTATTCGGCAATCCCAGATCCGAGCGCCTCGCGCGGTTTCTCGGCAGCTTCAATTAGTCTTTCACGAAGAAAAAGGGGAATGAAATGAAGAAATCCATACTCGGCGTGGTTGCCGGTGCGGTGCTTGCCATGGCCGGAACGGCCCATGCCGAAAAGACCCGCGTCGGCTTTGCGCCGGAACCCTATCCGCCGTTCTGGGTTGCGGATGCCAACGGCAACTGGACGGGTTGGGAAGTCGATATCATCGATGCGGTCTGCGCCGAAGCCAAGCTCGACTGCGAGCGCGTACCCGTCGCCTGGGAGGGGATCATTCCCGCTCTGCTCGGCGGCAAGATCGACATGATCATGAACTCCATGCGCATCAACGACGAGCGCCGCAAGGTCATCGACTTCTCAGACAAGTATTACGAGGTGCCGACCGTCGTCGTGGCGGCTAAATCCGCTGCCATCAACACGACGCCCGAAAGCATGGGCGGCAAGGTCATCGGCGTTCAGGTCTCGACCGGCCAGCAGGCCTATGCGGAAAAGAACTTTGCCGCGAACGCCTCGGAAATCCGCGGCTACAACACCCAGGACGAGGCCTACCAGGATCTCGCCGCCGGCCGTATCGACGTCGTGATCGACGGCGTGGTCGCCATGAACGAGTTCCTCAAGTCCCCGTCCGGTGAATGCTGCGAATCCAAGGGCGTGCTCAAGCGCGATCCCTCGACCCTCGGTGAAGGCTATGGCGTCGGGCTGCGCAAGGACGAGGCGGAGTTCAGGGCGAAGATCAACGACGCTATCGCCACGATCCGCAAGAACGGCACCTATGACGCCATCTCCAAGAAGTATTTCGACTTCGACATCTATGGCGGCGATTGAGGGCTGCGCCCCGGTTTTCGATTTCCTCCGAACCTGATGCTGGAGAACGACGATTAACCAACTGTTCGACATGATCTGGTCCCCCGCCGCCGCAAGCTTCGAGCTGCTGACGGCGGGGGGATGGGGCAGCGCCATGCTCGCCGGGCTGGCGCGCTCCCTGACCATCGCGCTGGGCGCCTTCGCCCTCGGGCTGGTCATCGGCGTTGCCGGCGCGCTCGGCAAGCTCGGCGGCGGCGCCGTGACGCGCCAGGCCCTCGACCTCTATACGACGATCGTCCGGTCCGTGCCGGAACTGGTGCTGATCCTCATCGTCTACTTTGCCGGGGCCGACCTTATCAACGGCGTGCTCACCGCACTCGGGCAGGCGAAGATCGATTTCAACGGCGCGGTCGCCGGAATCGTCGTGCTTGGCGTCGTCCAGGGCGCCTATTCAACCGAGGTGATCCGCGGTGCGATCCTTTCCGTTCCCTACGGCCAGATCGAGGCGGCGCATGCCTATGGCATGTCGTCATGGCTGACGCTCAGGCGCGTCACGCTTCCGGCCATGCTGCCCTTCGCCCTGCCGGGGCTCTCCAACCTCTGGCTGATCGCAATGAAGGACACGGCGCTGCTCGCCGTGCTCGGCTTCGGCGAGCTGACACAGGTCACCCGTCAGGCGGCGGGGACCACGAAGGCCTATTTCACCTTCTTCATCGCCGCCGGTTGCATGTATCTGCTCGCGACGATGCTTTCCAATCTCCTCTCCCGCCGGCTGGAAGCCTGGGCGACGAAGGGTGTGGCGCATGTCTGAGCGGCCGAATGTACTGGTCCAGGGCGGGAGGGCCAGCTTCCGGAGCCTTCGCCTGGATGCGGGCACAGTGACGCCCGTCGTCGCGGCAATTGTTCTTGCCACCTATGCAGCGCTGCGGATGCGTTGGGACTGGCTTGGCGATTATTACCCGCTGCTCATTCGCGGGCTGGGCATGACGGTGCTGCTGGTGGTCGTCACCAGCTCGCTTGGCATGCTGCTGGCGATCCCCGTCGGCCTGGTGCAGGTCGTCGGCCCCAGATGGCTTGCGCTGCCGGCGCGCGCGTTTTGCACGGTCATCCGTGGAACGCCGCTGCTTCTCCAGCTCTGGCTGCTCTATTACGGCCTCGGATCGCTGTTCCCGCAGTTTCCCTGGATTCGCGACTCGGCGCTGTGGCCGATCCTAAGGCAGGCCTGGCCCTACGCCTTCCTTGGGCTGACGATGTCCTATGCGGCCTATGAGGGCGAAGTATTCCGCGGTGCGTTCAAGGGCGTGCCGAAGGGCCAGCTCGACGCGGCGCGGGCTTATGGAATGTCCGGTTTCCTGATGTTCCGCCGCATCTGGCTGCCGCAGGCCTTCCGGCGGGCGATGCCGACACTGGCCGGCGAGACGATCCTCCAGCTCAAGGCAACCCCGCTGGTCGCGACCATTACGGTGATCGACGTCTATTCGGTAGCCGCGCAGGTACGCCAGCAGACCTACCTGACCTACGAACCTCTCCTTCTCATCTCTGCGATCTACATCGTCCTTGCCGTGGTGATCACGAAGATCTTCGTCCGCCTTTCCGGGAAGAGCCGGGACAACACCGCCTTCCGCAAATCCTGAATGCAAAGAGCACGCATCATGTCACTTCCATTGGCCAAGAGCCTGAAGGCTCAGCTTCGCGCCGGAAAGCCGATCTTCGGCACCTGGGTTGGAATTCCCCATCCCATCGTCATCGAGCTGACGGCGCGTGCGCAGTTCGGCTTCCTGCTGCTCGATGGCGAACACTCGCCAATCGACGTGAACGCGCTCTCCGGCCTCCTGCCGGCGGCCGAACTGCACGGCGCCCCGACGATCTTCAGGCCGCGGTCGAAATCCGCCGATGACATCAAGGCGGCGCTCGATGCGGGTGTTTCCGGCATCATGGTGCCGATGATCGAGACGGCGCAGGAGGCCCTATCGATCGTCTCGCGTTGCAGATATGCGCCGGCAGGCACGCGCGGTATCGGGCCCTGGCGGGCATCGGGCTATTACGACGGCTTCGAGGCGTATCTTGCCGACGCCAACGATGCGACGACGCTGATCCTCCAGCTCGAAAGCGTGCAGGGACTGGCCAATGTCGAGGAGATCCTGGCCGTGGACGGCTTCGATGTCCTGTTCGTCGGACCTGCCGATCTTGCCGGTTCGCTGGGCCTTCCCATCGGCCGGTTCCATGGCGAGATGGGTCATGTATTGCGCCGCGTTGCCGAAGCGGCAAAACGGGCCGGCAAGCTGGCTGCCATCGATGCGCCGAATACGTCCCTTATTCCGGATCTGATCGGCATGGGCTACTCGCTCTTCACCATCGGTTCGGATATGGGCTTCATCCAGGCATCAGGGCGCAGTCTCGTGAAAGAGCTGGGCGCCATCGCTGAAAGGTAGGCAAATGGTCGATCTCGACGATGTAAGGCGGATCGTGGGCGAGCGCAGCGTCGTGGACGGCGCGACGCTTTCAGAACGGCCGCAGGATTTCTGGGTCAACAGGCCGACGGAGGCGCTGGGGCTGGCGAAGCCGGGGGACGTACGGGAGCTTTCGGCCCTGCTCGCGCTCTGCCATGCGAAGGCCCAGTCGGTCATCGTCGAGGGTGGACGCACAAATCTGGTGAGCGCAACCCAATCGACGGGTCAGACGCTGCTGATCTCGCTCGAACGCCTAAACGATATCGGCGTGCCGGACAGGCAGGGAATGACCGTTGAGGCCGGCGCCGGCGCGATCATCGAGACCATCCAGCAACGCTGCGCCGCGGATGGCCTGCGCTTCGGCCTCGATTTCGGGGCGAGGGGAAGCGCCACGCTGGGCGGAGCCCTCTCGACCAATGCCGGCGGCTTCCAGGCCCTGCGCTACGGGGTGGCGCGCGATCAGGTCCTTGGCCTTGAATGCGTGCTCGCCGACGGCACGGTGTTGAGCCACCTTTCGGCGTTCGCGAAGGACAATACCGGCTACGATCTCAAGCACCTGTTCATCGGCTCGGAAGGCACGCTCGGCGTCATCACGCGGGCAGTGCTGAGGCTGCATCCCGCCCCGCATTCGGTCAACACCGCGCTCATGGCCTTCGACACGTTCGAAGCCGTGGCGCAGACCCTCGGCGCGATGCGCCGGGATCTCGGCGGCACCCTGTCGTCCTTCGAGATCATGTGGGCCGAGTTCTTCCATTTCAATGTCGACGCGCTGCTTAACGGCCGTTCGCCGATCGAGGGCTGCTATCCGTTCTACATCCTGTGCGAATCCGAGGGTTTCGAGGCCGAAGCGGATGCGGCGCTCTTTGAAAAGGTCGTCGGCCGGGCCATCGAGGAGGGACTGGTCGCCGACGCCGTCATCGCCTCCTCCTCGCGCCAACGGCAGGAATTGTGGAAGATCCGTGAGGATTTCGAAGCCGAGATGCGCCTGTTCCCGACGATGATCGACTTCGACATCTCCCTTCCGGTCGCCGGCATGGAGGCTTTCGTCAATGACGTGGAGCGCCGACTGTACGAGGAGGTGCCCGGCAATCTCGGCCTTCACGTTCTCGGTCATCTCGGCGACGGCAACCTGCACGTCACGACCGGTCTTGCCTCGCCCGAGGGCAAGGGCGAGGTCCGCAGGCTCGTCTACGAGTTGATTTCCGGCTATGACGGATCGATCTCGGCCGAACACGGCATCGGCCTTGCCAAGCGTGACTATCTGCACCACTCCCGGTCGGCGGCTGAGATCGCCACCATGAAGGTGCTGAAGCAGGCACTGGACCCGAAGGGGATCCTCAATCCGGGCAAGGTCATCTGACACGCCATGAGGCCGCGAAGACTCCGGTTTCGAACCCGCCCTGGAAGACAATGTTCAAGCTGCCGCTCGACAAGATCGTGAATACCGACGACCTGGAGCGCTCGGCCAGACGCTGCCTTCCGAAGATGCTGTACGACTGGATCGCCGGCGGGGCGGGCGACGAGCTCGGTCTGCGCGAGAACAGGGATGCCTTCGCACGCTTCCGCTTCCTGCCGCGCTATCTGCGCGACGTCGGCGCCTGCTCGATCTCTAGGCGGTTGCTCGGCCGCGATTATGGCGGGCCGCTGGGCATCGCTCCCATGGGCTATGCCGGACTGTTCCGGCCGCAGGCGGAGCTTTTCTTCGCGCGAACGGCCAAGCGGCATCACGTGCCCTATATCATGTCCGGCGTCAGCGTCGCCTCGATGGAGGCGGCCGCGGAGATCGCCGGCGAAAACCTCTGGTACCAGCTCTACACGACCGCCGACGACGCCATCAACGTCGACATGATCCGGCGTGCCGAGGCCTGCGGCTGCGGTGCGCTGGTCATTACGGTGGACATTCCCGTGGCGGCTAGGCGCGAGCGCGACATCCGCAACGGCATCGACATACCGCCGAAATTGTCCGCGCGGACCGTTCTCGACGGTTTGCTTCACCCGGCATGGACCCTGCGCTACCTCGGCACTGGCGGTCTGCCCGTCATGGAGAACTGGGCTCCCTATCTTCCCAAGGGCGCTTCGGGACTCGACGTCGCGAAATTCTCGATCGAGCATGGCTATGCATTGCAGACCTGGGATCATCTGAGGCGGTTCCGCCAGCTCTGGCCGGGCACGCTCGTCGTCAAGGGCATCATGCATCCTGACGATGCGCGCCTTGCCCGGGAGAAGGGCGTGGATGCGGTCATCGTCTCCAATCACGGCGGGCGGCAGTTCGATCGCGCGGCACGCTCCATCGATTGCCTGCCCGCGATCCGCAAAGCCGTGGGCGCGGAATTTCCGGTGATGTTCGACGGCGGCGTGCGCAGGGGATCGGATATCCTCGCCCTGATGTGCCTGGGCGTGGATTATGTGTTTGCCGGCCGACCCTTCCTCTATGGCGCTGCGGGCCACGGCCAGGGCGGCGTTGATCGGGCGATGGAGATCTTCAATGACGAGCTATCCGGCCTGATGCGGCAGCTCGGATGTTTGGATATCGAAGATCCCAACCTCGAAACCTTCATGACCAACAATCTGAAACGCTATCCGCGAGGAGAATGAGATGAGAGCCCAACCGAAAGCCTCGCACTTCATCGACGGCGACTATGTCGAAGACGCTGCCGGCACGCCCTTCGAGAGCATCTATCCCGCCACCGGCGAGGTGATCGCGCGCCTGCATGCCGCGACGGCGGCGATCGTCGAGAAGGCCATCGCATCCGCCAAGCGGGCGCAGAAGGAATGGGCGGCGATGAGCCCGACGGCGCGCGGCCGCATCCTCAAGCGCGCGGCGGAGATCATGCGCGAGAGGAACCGCGAGCTTTCCGAGCTGGAAACGCTCGACACGGGCAAGCCGATCCAGGAGACGATCGTCGCCGACGCGACCTCCGGGGCGGACGCTTTCGAATTCTTCGGCGGCATCGCGGCGGCCGGGCTCAACGGCGACTATATCCCGCTCGGGCAGGATTTCGCCTTCACCAAGCGCGTGCCGCTCGGCGTCTGCGTCGGCATCGGTGCCTGGAACTATCCCCAGCAGATCGCCTGCTGGAAGGGGGCGCCGGCGCTCGTCTGCGGCAATGCCATGGTGTTCAAGCCCTCGGAAAACACGCCGCTCGGCGCGCTGAAGATCGCGGAAATCCTCGTGGAAGCGGGCCTGCCGAAGGGGCTCTACAACGTCATCCAGGGGGATCGCACGACCGGGCCGCTGCTCGTCAACCACAAGGACGTCGCCAAGGTCTCGCTGACCGGTTCGGTACCCACGGGCAGGAAGGTCGCGAGTGCGGCGGCCTCCGACCTCAAGCATGTGACGATGGAACTCGGCGGCAAGTCGCCGCTCATCGTCTTCGACGACGCCGACCTCGAAAGCGCCATCGGCGGCGCCATGCTCGGCAATTTCTATTCGACGGGCCAGGTCTGCTCGAACGGCACCCGCGTCTTCGTGCAAAAGGGCATCAAGGACAAGTTCCTCGTCCGCCTCAAGGAGCGCACGGAGAAGATCCTGATCGGCGATCCGATGGACGAGGCGACGCAGCTCGGGCCGATGGTTTCCAAAGCGCAGCGCGACAAGGTCCTCGACTATGTCGAGAAGGGCAAGGCGGAAGGCGCGACGCTTGTGACCGGCGGCGGCATTCCGAACGACGTTTCGGGCGACGGCTACTACATCCAGCCGACCGTGTTCTCCGACGTCACCGACGGCATGATCATCGCGCGCGAAGAGATTTTCGGGCCGGTCATGTGCGTCCTCGACTTCGACCATGAGGCCGAGGTGATAGAACGTGGCAACGCAACCGAATTCGGCCTCTCCGGCGGCGTCTTCACCGCCGATATCACCCGCGCCCACCGCTTCGTCGACCAGCTCGAAGCCGGCACGCTCTGGATCAACACCTACAACCTTGCCCCGGTCGAAATCCCGTTCGGCGGTTCCAAGCAATCCGGCTTCGGGCGTGAGAACTCGCTTGCCGCGCTGGAGCATTATTCGGAGCTGAAGACGGTCTATGTGTCCATGGGCAAGGTCGAGGCGCCGTATTGAGATGATCTGGTGGCAAACTCCAAGGGCTTACCGCAGAAAGTAGATGTGCGGTCGTGCGTGATGTTGTGAGACTTCCACAGCGGTTGCGGTCGAGGCCGGCGACGACGATCACGTCCGGATTGGAGGCGATGATGCCTTCCCAGCCGAGCATCGGCCATTCGGTCTCGTCTTGATGGCGCTTTCGCCATCGAGCACGTCCGCGATGAAGCCAGAGGCGGTGTTCTGGCCACCGAGATACGCATCGGCCGAGGGTGACGGGCTGGAGAACCAGAAGACGTAGGAAAGCTTCTTGCCGTCCTTCGATACGGCGGCGCGCAGCGCAGCGCAGCTTCGCGCCCTTAAGATCGGCGAACAGCGCCTGGCCGCGACCGGCGATGTCGAAGATCTGCAACAGCGCGTCGATCTCCTTGTAAAGCAGGTCCATGCTCCACAGGGGGCACGGCTGCCATACTGGTCGTTCACCTTCTCGGTACTGAGGCAGGCGTCGCTGGTGATCTCAAACTGGACTGGCCGACCCGTGTTTTGCTGAACAACGATCTCACGGGTCCGAATTTCCGGCCCGGCGACCAGATCGCGGATCCTGATCTTTATCAGGTCGCAGCCGCGAAGCTTGCTGTCGATTGCCAGATCGAACAAGGCGCGGTCACGAATACGTCCCTCGCGATCGAGGAAGAAGCGAACAGCCCGGATTTGCTTCTGTGTTAGCGGACGCTTGGTTCCCACCTTCTTTCCTGCGTTCCAAGCGGCGCGTTCACGGCTGGGATCATCGTATTGAGAGTGGCCCATGTGAGTTCTCCTCGGCCTTGATTGGCCGATGGAGAAACGGGAAACACCAGCGTTGCAGCTCGGGGGCCGAGAGCAGCCTGGCAGCTTTAGATCGTGCAAAAAGCGCTTTTGCCACCTTGTCCGCTTTCGGATTTCCGGCACGGGCACTAAACGGAAACGCAAAGCGTAATGATCTTGCTATCGGCCTGGGAAGTGAGCCTAGTCCAG
>JAPSJG010000526.1 GCA_031178305.1 Sinorhizobium sp. | reverse complement strand
CCGCAACGAGCCGGGGACCGGCGAGATCAACTACCCGTTCGTGTTCGATGCGCTGGAGGCCGCCGGCTACGGCGGCTGGATCGGCTGCGAGTACAAGCCGCTGACGACCACGGCGGAGGGGCTTGGCTGGCTTAGCGCCGAGCGTAAGCGACGGCAATCCGCAGACATCATCAAGATCAGGAGCTGAAGATAATGGCGACAATTGGTTTCATTGGATTGGGCATCATGGGCACGCCGATGGCGCGCCACCTGCAGGATGCCGGTCACACGGTGATCACCTCCAAATTCGTCATTCCGCCGCGCCAGGAACTGATCGACCACGGGCTCACATTCGTAGAGACGCCGAAGGCACTTGCCGAGACGGTCGACACGATCATCCTCATGCTGCCGGATACGCCGGAAGTGAAGGATGTCCTCTTCTGCGAGAACGGCGTCTATTACGGACTCGGCAAGGGCAATCTCGTCATCGACATGAGCTCGATCTCGCCGATCGACACGAGGGAATTCGCCAGGAAGGTCCGCGAAACGGGGGCAGACTACATCGATGCACCGGTGTCCGGCGGCGAGGTCGGCGCGAAGAACGCTTCGCTCAGCATCATGGCGGGCGGTACCCCGGAATCCTTTGAGCGCGCTCTGCCGCTCTTCAAGCTGATGGGTGAGAACATCACGCTTGTCGGCGATTGCGGCGACGGGCAGGTGACGAAGGTCGCCAATCAGATCATCGTCGCGCTGACGATCGAAGCAGTCTCCGAGGCGCTTGTCTTTGCCTCCAAGGCAGGCGCCGATCCGGCGCGCGTACGCGAGGCGCTGATGGGCGGCTTTGCCTCTTCGCGCATTCTCGAGGTGCACGGCGAACGCATGATCAAGCGGACTTTCGAGCCTGGCTTCCGCATTTCGCTGCACCAGAAGGACCTGAATCTCGCGCTGCAGGGGGCGAAAAGTCTGGGCGTCTCGCTGCCGAATACGGCGGCGACGCAGGAACTCTTCAACAATTGCGCCGCCAATGGCGACAGCGGCCTCGACCACTCCGGGCTGGTCCGTGCGCTCGAGCGGATGGCGAACCATCAGGTCGCGTGAAGTTCGACGAAATGCATGATCCCGCGGGCGGGCTTCCCCATCCTTCGTTGGCGATCATGGATCCGGGCGGCGGAGGAGGAGCCGCCGCCCGGCTTTCCTCAAATGGGAGGGAAAATGGCTATCGCCAATCCGCGTACGCTCCTTGAGACGTTGTTTACCGCGGCGGTTGCCGCCGCCGACCCGGCGCGCGTCGTCGCCGCCAATCTGCCGGAGCCGCCGAAAGGGCGCACGATCGTCGTCGGCGCCGGCAAGGGGGCGGCGCAGATGGCGCGCACCTTCGAGCGCCTATGGGAGGGATCGCTCAGCGGCGCCGTCGTCACCCGCTACGGATTCGGCGTTCCCTGTGAGCGCGTCGAAGTGCTCGAAGCCTCGCATCCCCTGCCGGACGAGAATGGGTTCATAGCTTCGCGCCGACTCCTTGCCGAAGTCCGCGGCCTGACCGAGGACGATCTCGTTGTGGCGCTCATCTGCGGTGGCGGATCGGCACTGCTGCCGGCGCCGCCGCCGGGACTTTCACTTGAGGATGAGATCGCCGTCAACCGTGCACTGCTTGCGTCCGGCGCGCCGATCCAGGCGATGAATGCGCTGCGCAAACACGTCTCCTTGGTCAAGGGCGGCCGGCTAGCTGCGGCCGCCTATCCTGCGCGCGTAGTCTCGCTCGTCGTCTCCGATATTCCCGGCGACGACCCGGCCCTGGTTGCCTCCGGCCCGACGATTGCCGACGACTCCAGTCGGTTCGATGCCTTGAACACCATCGAGCGCTATCGGCTGTCGCTGCCGGAAAGCGTCATGCGCTGGCTGGCGTCGGAGTCGGCGGAGGCGCCGAAGCCTTCCGATCCGCGCTTTGCCCGCAGCGAAGTGCGGCTGATCGCGTCCGCCAGGGTTTCGCTGGAGGCTGCGGCAGCGAAGGCGCGTGCTGCAGGAGTTGAGGCAGTCATCCTGTCGGACTCGATCGAAGGCGAGGCCCGCGACGTCGGGCTGGTCCATGCAGCGATCGCTCGCGAGGCCGCGACGCGCGGCCGGCCCTTTCAAAAGCCCGTCGTTCTGCTGTCCGGCGGCGAGACCACCGTCACCGTCCATGGTCCGGGCAAAGGCGGCCGCAACAGCGAGTTCCTGCTCTCGCTGGCGCTCGGCATCACTGGCGTTCAAGGCATCTCTGCCTTGGCGGCCGATACCGATGGCATCGACGGTTCGGAAGACAATGCCGGCGCCTTCGCCGACGGCAATACTATTCCCCGGCTCTTCGAGCGCGGGATCGACGCGGCGGAGCTGCTTGAGCGCAACGACAGCTGGTCGGCATTCGACCTACTCGGCGATCTCTTCAAACCCGGGTCGACCGGCACCAATGTCAACGATTTCAGGGCGATGCTGATCCAATGAGCGAAGTAGAAGCAAAATCGCAGGAGAATGGCACGACCCTGCCGATCCGGCCGCTGACGTGTACCGCTTTCGCGCCCTTC
>JAPSJG010000087.1 GCA_031178305.1 Sinorhizobium sp. | reverse complement strand
GGCGTCGCGATGAGCGCGCGCGGCATCCCGCTTCAGCTGCCGCAGGATCGTGTCGTCGCTGACCGGCATCCCGAGCCGTCGCATCAAGCGCTCGCCGGGTCGGCCGCCGGCGCTATGGCCGAGCAGACCGACAATCTCGGAGACCCTCCTTGTCCGGCGCGCATAAGGGGGCGCAATCGTCGGCAGTCGGTCGGTGAATGTTTGTCGTTCACATTTTTGATGCGTGCACCGCCAGCGGCTCAACCGAAGCTTCACCGTTACGGTCTTGCCCTGGACCGGCAGGTCTTGAAGGTTGCGGTTGGACCAGCCGTGCCGATTTCGGGTCCGCTGCCCGCGGTCAGGGCAAATGCCGAAAGCTGGTCCGGCGGCGGAAACAACCCAGCTGTCATCGTCATCGAGCGAGATACGCAGAACTTCGACCCCTGGGCCTGGCGACCATTTCGTTTTTCGTTTTCGCTTGCATGCCCGCTCATAGCGGCAGCATGTCTAACGGCAAGTGAACCACGCAAAGTGAGGAAGACCCCATTTATTATCTGCCAAGCGACACCAGGGCATCGAGGAGATCATCGCCTCGACGCTGCGAGAGCAGTGGCTGGTGCTTGAAGCTCCTCCGCTCGCGCCCGTCGTAGCGGAAATCCGCGCCCCTTCGAGGAGGCCGGCCGGGCTGCTCCGTCCTATTAGTCGGGCGGCCACTCGCCGACGTCGATGGCACCGCTCTCGGTCAGTTCGGTACATACGAATTGTGAAAGCTCATCTTGCCCAATGACGGCGACGCTACCCCCTGCGTGATTTCAGCTGAAGCGCGCGGGCTATGGGGTGAGTGAGCCGAGGCCGAGGAGCCAGTCGCGCACGCCGGCAGCCCTCGGGGTCAGGGGGCGTCCTTTGCGGTAGACGAGGAAGAAATCGTTCGTGGTGGTCTGGGCTTCCTTCAGCGGGCGCACAAGAGCGCCGCTGCCGACGAGGTCGCCGACTGAATGCTGCCAGCCGAGGCCGATCCCCGCCCCGGACAGGACGGCGTGCACGACAAGGATGTAGTTGTTGAATGTCGAGACGCCGCCCGGCAGCGCGTAGTTCAGGCCGTAATGAGCGAGGAAATCCCGCCACGTCGCGCCTTCATGATAGTGACTGTCGAGATGAAGGAGATTGTGGGCCGGAAGATCCGCAACAGATGATAGCGGTCCATGCTTCTCGAGATAACCGGGGCTGCAAACCGGAAACATCGTTTCCGCGGTGAAGGGCAGGACCTCGTAACCCTGCCAGTCCACCCGCCCGTTGGTGATCGCCATCGAGATGCCGTCGGCCGGCAGGTCGAGTTTCTTGTCGGAATTGTAGAGCTGCATTTCAATGCGCGCATCGTGGCTGGGATAGCTCGATATCCGCGGCAGCAGCCAGTAGGTGCCCACGGTGATCGAGGCATAGACCTTGATGTCGGATGCCGCCGTCGAGTGGATCTCCACCGCCGTGCGCTCGATCTGGTCGAGCCCGCTCTCCACCGAACGAAACAGCTTTTCGCCGTCGTCCGTCAGCTGCAGCTGGCGATGTTTCCGGTGGAAGAGCGATGCACCCAACCCCGTTTCGAGCTGCCTTATGGCATGGCTAATCGCCGCCGGCGTGACGTTCAGTTCCTCGGAGGCTTTCGTGAAACTTTGCAGCCGCGCGGCGGCGTCGAACACGTAGAGAAGGTTCCCCGAAGGGATGAAGCGACGCATGTCTCGCATGAGCTGAATTCACCCAAATGTTAGTTTTTTTGCTAGTCACAGCCGGTCTCCTTTGAACTAGCTCTATTCGACAGTCAAATCCTGTTTGCAGGATGTCCAGCTGGCCGGGGAGAGGTTGAGGATGGAGATGCTTCACGCGGACGGTATTCGCAAGACGTTCGGCAATCTCGAAGTCCTGCGGGGCGTCAGCCTGACGGCCAACAAGGGCGATGTGATTTCGCTAATCGGCGGAAGCGGTTCGGGCAAGTCGACCTTCCTTCGGTGTCTCAACTGTCTGGAGCATCCGACCGGCGGCGAGATCCGGGTCGACGGCGACGCGATCGCCTTCAGGCCCGACGGTCACGGCAACATGGAGCCAGCGTCGAAGACGCAGATGCGCCGCATCCGCGCGCGCCTGGCCATGGTCTTCCAGAGCTTCAACCTGTGGAGCCACATGACGCTCCTCGAGAACGTCATCGAGGCGCCGGTTCACGTGCTGGGCGTGGATCGCAAGCAGGCGGTCGACGAGGGACTGCGGCTGCTGCAACGCGTCGGCCTCTATGACAAGCGTAATACCTATCCGGCCTTTCTCTCGGGCGGGCAGCAGCAGCGCGGCGCCATCGCCCGCGCCCTGGCGGTGCAGCCGCTGGCCATGCTGTTCGACGAGCCGACCTCCGCTCTTGATCCCGAACTGGTCGGCGAGGTGCTGAAGGTTATTCGCGAGCTTGCCGAGGAAGGCAGGACGATGATCCTCGTCACCCATGAAATGTCCTTCGCGCGCGATGTCTCCAATCAGGTCCTGTTCCTGCATGGCGGCCTCGTCGAGGACGCCGGACCGCCGGCAGAGGTCTTCGGCAATCCAAAATCCGAGCGCCTCGCGCGGTTTCTGGGAAGCTTCCACTAACAGTCTAAAATAAGGGGAATGACATGAAAAAATACATGCTTGGGATGATGGCCGGCGCCCTGCTCGTCATGGGCGGAACGGCGCATGCCGAAAAGACGCGGGTCGGCTTTGCGCCGGAACCCTATCCGCCGTTCTGGGTGGCGGATGCGAACGGCAACTGGACGGGCTGGGAAGTCGAGATCATCGATGCCGTCTGCGCCGAGGCCAAGCTCGCTTGCGAGCGCGTGCCGGTCGCCTGGGAAGGGATCATCCCCGCGCTGCTGGGCGGCAAGATCGACATGATCATGAACTCCATGCGCATCAACGACGAGCGCCGCAAGGTCATCGATTTCTCCCACAAGTACTACGAGGTGCCGACCGTCGTCGTCGCGGCCAAGTCCGCCACTGTCGACACGACGCCTGAGAGCATGGACGGCAAGGTCATTGGCGTGCAGGTCTCGACCGGCCAGCAGGCCTATGCCGAGAAGAACTTCACGGCGAACGCCTCGGAAATCAGGGGCTACAACACCCAGGACGAGGCTTACCAGGACCTCGCCGCCGGCCGTATCGACATCGTGATCGACGGCGTGGTCGCCATGAACGAATTCCTCAAATCGGCATCCGGCGCCGATTGCTGCGAATCCAAGGGCGTTCTCAAGCGCGATCCCGCGACGCTTGGAGAAGGCTATGGCGTCGGCCTGCGCAAAGGCGATGACGCGCTCAAGGCGAAGATCAACGATGCCATCGCCACCATTCGCAAGAACGGCACGTATGACGCCATCACCAAGAAGTACTTCGACTTCGACATCTATGGCGGCGACTGAGGCTTCGGCCGGGTTCGCGTTTTCACGAGTAGATGCTGGAGAACGACGATTAAAGAACTGTTCGACATGATCTGGTCTCCCTCCAGCGGCAGTATCGAGCTGCTGACGGCGGGGGGATGGGGAAGCGCCATGCTCGTTGGCCTGGCGCGCTCCCTCACCATCGCGCTCGGCGCCTTCGCCCTCGGGCTGGTGATCGGCATTGCCGGCGCGCTGGGCAAGCTTTCCGGCGGCGCCGTGGCGCGCCAGGCCCTCGACCTCTATACGACGGTCGTCCGCTCGGTGCCCGAACTGGTGCTGATCCTCATCGTCTATTTCGCCGGCGCCGATCTCATCAACGGTATTCTGACGGCCCTCGGCCAGGCGAAGATCGACTTCAACGGCGCGATTGCCGGCATCGTGGTGCTGGGCGTGGTCCAGGGCGCCTATTCCACCGAGGTGATCCGCGGCGCCATCCTTTCGGTTCCGCTCGGTCAGATCGAGGCGGCGCAGGCCTTTGGCATGTCGTCGTGGCTGACGCTTCGCCGCATCACGCTTCCCGCAATGCTGCCCTTCGCGCTGCCGGGGCTCTCGAACCTTTGGCTGATCGCGATGAAGGATACGGCGCTGCTTGCCGTGCTCGGCTTCGGCGAGCTGACGCAGGTGACCCGCCAGGCGGCCGGCACCACCAAGGCCTATTTCACCTTCTTCTTCGCGGCCGGCTGCATGTATCTGCTCGCCACGATGGTTTCCAATCTGCTGTCCCGCCGGCTCGAAGCCTGGGCAACCAAGGGGGTGGCACATGTCTAGCCCGCTGGAGGCGCCGGCACGCGCCCGGCGCCGGTGGCTGGATGCCGGGACGCTGACGCCCGTCATCGCCGCCCTTCTCTTCGGCGCCTATGCCGCGTTGCAGATGCGCTGGGACTGGCTCGGTAACTATTATCCCCTGCTGCTGCGCGGCCTAGGTATGACCGTGCTTCTGGTGATCGTCACCAGTTCGCTCGGCATGCTCTTGGCGATCCCCATCGGTCTGGTGCAGGTCGTCGGCCCGAAGTGGCTTGCGCTGCCGGCGCGCGCATTCTGCACCGTCATCCGCGGAACGCCGCTGCTGCTCCAGCTCTGGCTGCTCTATTACGGGCTCGGATCGCTGTTTCCACAGTTTCCGTGGATCCGCGACTCGGCGCTGTGGCCCATCCTGCGGCAGGCATGGCCCTATGCGTTTGTGGGCCTGACCCTTTCCTATGCGGCCTATGAGGGCGAAGTCTTCCGCGGTGCCTTCAAGGGCGTGCCGAAGGGCCAGCTCGACGCGGCCAGGGCCTACGGGATGTCCGGTTTGCTGACGTTTCGCCGCATCTGGCTGCCGCAGGCCTTCAAGCGGGCGATGCCGACTCTGGCGGGCGAGACGATCCTCCAGCTCAAGGCGACCCCGCTGGTGGCGACGATCACGGTCATTGACGTCTATTCGGTGGCAGCCCAGGTGCGCCAGCAGACATACCTCACCTACGAGCCTCTTCTTCTCATCTCCGCCATCTACATTCTCATGGCGGTGGCGATCACCAAGGTCTTCGCGCGCCTGTCCGGGCAGGGCCAAGACAACACCGCCTTCCGCAAATCCTGAATTCAAAGAGCAATCCAATGCCACTCACTCTGGCCAAGAGCCTGAAAGCGCGACTTCGCAGCGACCAGCCGGTTTTCGGCGCATGGGTCGGCATCCCCCATCCCACCGTCATCGAACTCATGGCGCGGTCGGAATTCGACTTCCTGCTGCTCGATGGCGAGCATTCACCCATCGGCGTACAGGATCTCAGCAGCCTTCTGCCCTCGGCCGAACTGCACGGGACCCCGACCATCTTCCGGCCGCGGTCGAAATCGGCGGCCGACATCAAGGCCGCGCTGGATGCGGGCGTATCGGGCATCATGGTGCCGATGATCGAAACCGCCGAGGAAGCCCGCGCCATCGTCTCCTCCAGCAAATACGCGCCGGCCGGCATCCGCGGGATCGGCCCGTGGCGGGCGTCCGGCTACTACGAGGGTTTCGAGACATACCTCGCCGACGCAAATGACGCGACCACCCTGATCTTGCAGCTCGAAAGCGGGAAGGGCCTCGCCAATCTGGAGGACATTCTGGCCGTGAACGGGTTCGACGTGCTGTTCGTCGGGCCCGCCGACCTTGCCTCGTCGCTCGGGCTGCCGATCGGCCGGTTCGACGGCGAGATGCGCGATGTGCTGAAGCGCACGGCCGATGCCGCAAAACGCGCGGGAAAGCTTGTGGCGATCGACGTGTCGGCCGTCTCCGCCATTCCGGATCTGGTCGAGATGGGCTATTGCCTCTTTACCATCGGCTCGGACATGGGGTTCATCCAGGCATCGGGTCGCGAGCTGGTGAGTGATTTGGCAGCGCTTTCGACGGGGCAGGGCATATGATCGATCTTGAGGATGCAAGGCAAATCGTCGGGGCACGCAATGTCATCGACGCGGCGGCGCTGCGCGACCGTCCGCAGGATTTCTGGATCAACACCCCCACCCAGGCCCTCGGGCTCGTGAAGCCCGCCGACACGGGCGAGCTCTCCGCGCTTCTGGCGTTCTGCCACAAGCATGGGCAAGCGGTGATCTTCGAGGGCGGCCGCACCAACCTCGTCGGGGCCACGCAATCCAATGGCGATACCTTGCTGATTTCGCTCGAGCGCCTCAACCAGATCGGCGCGCCCGACCGGAAAGGCATGACGATTGAGGTCGGTGCTGGCGCGATCGTCGAGGCCGTCCAGCAGCGCTGCACGGCCGATGGCCTGCGTTTCGGCCTCGATTTCGGGGCGCGGGGAAGCGCGATGATCGGCGGGGCGCTTTCCACCAATGCCGGCGGGTTTCAGGCCCTGCGCTACGGCGTGGCGCGCGATCAGGTTCTCGGCCTTGAGTGCGTGCTTGCCGATGGCACGGTGCTGAGCCACCTGACACCCTATACCAAGGATAACACCGGCTACGACCTGAAGCACCTCTTCATCGGGTCCGAAGGCACGCTCGGCGTCATCACGCGGGCCGTGCTCAAGCTGCATCCCGCGCCGCGCTCGGTCAACACCGCGCTGCTTGCCTTCGAGAGCTTCGATGCGGTTGCCGAGACGCTTGGGCTGATGCGCCGCGATCTGCACGGCACGCTGTCGTCGTTCGAAATCATCTGGGCCGAGTTCTTTCATTTCAATGTCGATGCACTTCTGGGCGGCCGCTCGCCCATCGAAGGCCGGGTTCCGTATTACATCCTGTGCGAATCCGAAGGGTTTGATCCCGAGGAGGATGCCGGGCTTTTCGAGCGGGTTGTCGGCCAGGCGCTCGAGGCCGGGCTCATCGCCGATGCGGTGATCGCGACCTCATCACGCCAGCGCTCCGAACTCTGGAAGATCCGCGAAGATTTCGAGGCCGAGATGCAGCTTTTCACGACGATGATCGACTTCGACGTCTCTCTCCCCGTGGCAAGTATGGAGGCCTTCGTCAACGACGTGCAGCGCCGCCTGGATGAAGAGGTGCCCGGCCATCTCGGCCTGCATGTTGTGGGACATCTGGGTGACGGCAACCTGCATGTCACGACCGGCCTGCCCACGCCGGAGGGCAAGGGCCAGGTCCGCGCGCTCGTCTACGCGCTCATCGCCAGCTATGGCGGGTCGATTTCCGCCGAGCACGGCATTGGCGTCGCCAAGCGCGATTACCTGCATTACTCGCGCACGCCGGCCGAACTCGCGACCATGCGGCTCCTGAAAGGCGCGCTCGACCCGAAGGGCATCCTCAATCCGGGTAAAGTCATCTGACGCCTCCGGGCGCGGGATTCCGCGCCGGATGGCGAACCGCCCGAAGCCGAACTGCATGGAAGAACAATGGTCAGATCGCCGCTCGACAGGATCGTGAATACCGATGATCTGGAGCAGGCGGCCCGGCGTTATCTGCCCCGCATGCTCTATGACTGGATTGCCGGCGGCGCGGGAGACGAGCGCGGCCTTTCCGACAACAGGACTGCATTAGACCGGTTCCGCTTCATGCCGCGCTACCTGCGCGACGTCGCCGCCTGCTCGATCTCGAAAAACGTGCTGGGGCGGAGTTTCGCGGGGCCGCTGGGCATCGCGCCGATGGGCTATTCGGGGCTGTTCCGGCCGCAGGCGGAGATTTTCTTCGCCCGGACGGCGAAGCGTTTCGATGTCCCCTACATCATGTCCGGTGTCAGCGTCTCCTCGATGGAGACGGCCGCGGAGATCGCCGGCGAAAACCTCTGGTACCAGATTTATACGACCGCCGACGATGTCATCAATCGCGACATGATCCGCCGGGCCGAAGCCTGCGGGTGCGGCGCGCTCGTCATGACCGTCGACATCCCGGTCGCAGCCAAGCGGGAGCGCGACATCCGCAACAATATCGATTTCCCGCCGAAGTTCACGCCGAAAGCGATCCTCGACGGCCTGCTTCATCCCGCCTGGACGATGCGCTACCTGCGCACGGGCGGCCTGCCCGTCATGGAGAACTGGGCGCCCTATCTTCCCAAGGGGGCCTCGGGGCTCGATGTGGCGAAGTTCTCCATCGAACACGGCTATGCCTTGCAGACATGGGACCATCTGCGGCAGTTCCGCCAGCTCTGGCCGCGCGCCCTCGTCATCAAGGGCATCCTGCATCCCGAAGACGCGCGCTTGGCGCGTGAGGCGGGCGCGGATGCCATCATCATGTCCAATCACGGCGGACGGCAGTTCGACCGCGCGGTCAACTCCGTCGATTGCCTTCCTGCCATTCGCAAGACGGTCGGAGCGGATTTCCCCGTCATGTTCGACGGCGGCGTGCGCCGCGGGTCGGATCTCCTCGCGCTTCTGTGCTGCGGCGTGGACTACGTCTTCGCCGGACGACCGTTCCTCTATGGCGCGGCAGGCTTCGGCCAGGGCGGCGTACACCGAGCGATGGAGATCTTCAACGACGAGCTTGCCGGCGTGATGCGGCAGCTCGGATGCCTCCACCTTGAGCGTTCCGACCTCGAAACCTTCATGCTCGATGAGCTGAACCAGACCAAACGCTACCCGCGGGGAGAATAAGATGAGAGCCCAACCGAAAGCCTCGCACTTCATCGACGGCGACTATGTCGAGGACGCCGCCGGCACGCCGTTCGACAGCGTGTATCCCGCCACCGGCGAGGTGATCGCGCGCCTCCACGCCGCGACGCCGGTAATTGTCGAGAAGGCCATCGCATCAGCCAAGCGGGTACAGAAGGAATGGGCGGCGCTGAGCCCGACGGCGCGCGGGCGCGTGCTGAAGCGCGCGGCCGACATCATGCGCGAGCGCAATCGGGAGCTTTCCGAGCTGGAGACGCTCGACACCGGCAAGCCGATCCAGGAAACCATCGTCGCCGACCCGACCTCGGGCGCGGATGCCTTCGCATTCTTCGGCGGCATCGCTGCGGCAGGGTTGAACGGAAGCCACATTCCGCTGGGTCAGGATTTCGCCTTTACGAAACGCGTGCCGCTCGGCGTGTGCGTCGGCATCGGCGCATGGAACTATCCGCAGCAGATCGCCTGCTGGAAGGGCGCGCCAGCCCTGATCTGCGGCAATGCCATGGTGTTCAAGCCCTCGGAAAACACGCCGCTTGGCGCGCTGAAGATCGCGGAGATCCTTGTGGAAGCCGGCCTGCCGAAGGGGCTCTATAACGTCATCCAGGGGGATCGTTCGACGGGACCGCTGCTCGTCAACCACAAGGATGTCGCCAAGGTGTCGCTGACCGGCTCCGTGCCGACGGGCAGACGAGTGGCGGGTGCCGCCGCCTCTGACCTCAAGCATGTCACGATGGAGCTCGGCGGCAAGTCGCCGCTCATCGTCTTCGACGACGCCGATCTCGAAGGCGCCATCGGCGGCGCGATGCTCGGCAATTTCTATTCGACCGGCCAGGTCTGCTCGAACGGCACGCGCGTCTTCGTGCAAAAGGGCATCAAGGACAGGTTCCTCGCGCGCCTCAAGGAGCGCACGGAAAAGATGCTGATCGGCGACCCGATGGACGAGGCGACGCAGCTCGGGCCGATGGTTTCCAAGGCGCAGCGCGACAAGGTTCTCGACTATATCGAAAGGGGCAAGGCCGAGGGTGCCACGCTTCTCACCGGCGGCGGCATTCCGAACGACGTTTCGGGCGACGGCTACTACATCCAGCCGACGGTTTTTTCCGACGTCACGGACGGTTTGACCATCGCACGCGAAGAAATCTTCGGCCCCGTCATGTGCGTGCTCGATTTCGACGACGAGGACGAGGTGATCGCGCGCGGCAACGCCACGGAATTCGGCCTTTCCGGCGGCGTCTTCACCACCGACTTTACCCGCGCGCACCGCGTCGCCGATCAGCTCGAAGCCGGTACGTTGTGGATCAACACCTACAACCTCGCTCCCGTGGAAATCCCCTTCGGCGGCTCCAAACAATCCGGCTTCGGCCGCGAGAACTCGCTTGCCGCGCTGGAGCACTATTCGGAACTGAAGACGGTCTACGTGTCGATGGGCAGGGTCGAGGCGCCGTACTGATGGGCAGCCGGATGAGGGCGAGCCGGTCGCTGTTGCCTCAAAGTGTAATGCCGGTGCGGTTGGTGGGCCGTCAGCGGTAGCGTCGCCTTAACGCCATTTGCGGAGCGCAATGATGTCCGAGGAGCATGACCGAAGATCCGCAAGCCCACTGTCGCTTTTACTTCCAGTTTTCAAACGGCCGAACGTCATATGTCGGTTAGGTTTGCGCACGCCTCAGTGTATTGGCGCGCTTACATCATCAGACGGACCAATCGTCCTCAATGACGCCCAGCGGGGTACATGCGTCTCCAGTATTCAGCGCCGCTGCGCTAACGAAGATCTTCGGTTCAAAAAGCAAGACCTCCTCACCTTCGATAGTGACGAGTGTGGTCTGGTGCGCCGGAAATTCCCGTTGATACATTATGCAATCCTAAGCGCACAAACCGGAACATACAGAGATTGCGGCCTTTCTGGCGATTAAGGCCGGGGGGAACTTACTTGTCCGTCAAAGCCCACGAATGCCGCCAGGCCTTGACGGCGAATAACAAGAGAATCGCCGAGAGTGCGCAGCCTAATGCTCGTATATGTCTCGAGGTCTGACTTCAACGGGAGGTGAAGCCATCCAGGAAGCTCTTCAGCAGACCCGGCAGCGCGGGTGACGGATAGCCTCCTTCCTGAACCACCAAGGTTCTATTACACAGCTTGCAAAGGCGCTCGCCCATGCGTCGAAAACCCTCCTCATCGACATTCATGCAGGCGAAAGGGTCAGCGGATGAGGCGTCCAACCCCAGTGCAACGATCAGTACGTCGGGCGAGAATTTCCGGACGCTGTTGCAGGCAAGATCAATGGCGGCAAGATAGGCTTCACTGTCGCACAATAGTTGCACGGGAAAATTGTAATTGAATCCAAGCCCCTTCCCCTCCCCCTGTTCATCGACGTAACCTGAATAATATGGATAGAGATACGCCGGATCGCCGTGCACTGAGAGCGTCAGTACGTCCGCTCGATGGTAGAAGAT
>JAPSJG010000086.1 GCA_031178305.1 Sinorhizobium sp. | reverse complement strand
CGCGAGCTCGAGCGCATTTGGGCGATGCCGCGCGGCTGGCGGCTGTTGACCGCTGTCAACAATACCGTGATTGGCCTGCTCTATATCGGTGTCGCATTTCTCTTCTTCCTGATGGCGGGCGTGCTGGCGGTGCTGATGCGCACGCAACTGGCTGTGGGCGACAACCGTCTCATCGGCCAGGACCTCTACAATCAGATGTTCACCGTTCACGGCACGACGATGATGTTCCTGTTCGCCGTGCCGGCGGTGGAGGCGCTCGGCGTCATGCTGCTGCCGCAGATGCTTGCCGCCCGCGACCTGCCCTTCCCGCGCCTCAGTGCCTTCGCGATTTGGGCCTATGTCGTCGGCGGCTTGGTGTTCTTTTCCACGATCTTCTACGACCTTGCGCCGAAAGGCGGCTGGTTCATGTATCCGCCCCTGACGCTCACCGAATATTCGCCGGGCGACAACGCCGATTTCTGGCTGCTCGGCATCGGCTTCATCGAGATCTCGGCGATCGCCGGCGCGATCGAGATCGTCGTCGGCACGCTGAAGACCCGGCCGCCGGGCATGTCGCTTGCCAAGATGCCGATCTTCGCCTGGACGATGCTGATCTTCGCCAGCATGATCATGTTCGCCTTTCCCGCAGTGATCCTGGCGACGATGATGCTCGAGATCGAGCGGGCGTTCGGCTGGCCCTTTTTTACCGCCGCGCTCGGGGGGGATCCGCTGCTCTGGCAGCATCTCTTCTGGTTTTTCGGACATCCGGAGGTCTACATCATCTTCCTTCCGGCTGCAGGCCTGGTCTCAATGATCGTACCGACCATGTCCCGCACGCCCCTCGTCGGTTACCACCTGATCGTCGTGGCGCTGATCGGCACCGGTTTTTTCAGCTTCGGCCTGTGGGTCCACCATATGTTCACCACCGGCATACCGGCGATGAGTCTCGCCTTCTTCTCCGCAGCCAGCATGGCGGTCGCCGTCCCGTCGGGCATCCAGGTCTTCGCCTGGATTGCCACCATCGCCGCCGGGCGGCAGGGGTTCCGCATGACGACAGCCTCGCTGTTCGTACTCGGTTTCCTGTTCATCTTCACCCTCGGGGGGCTTACGGGGGTAATGGTGGCGATGGTGCCGTTCGACTATCAGGTGCACGACACCTACTTCGTCGTCGCCCATTTTCACTACGTGCTGATCGGCGGCTTCGTCTTCCCGCTTTTTGCGGCGTTCTACTACTGGATACCGCTGTTCAGCCGCCGGCCGCTCTCCGAGCGGCTGGGTCGCTGGGTGTTCTGGCTGATGTTCATCGGATTCAACATCGCCTTCCTGCCCATGCACCTGACGGGGCTCAAGGGCATGCCCCGACGCGTCTGGACCTATCCGGGCGATATCGGCTGGAACTTGCCGAACACCATCTCCACCGTTGGAACCTACGTCCTGGCCGCCGGGATTCTCATTTTCCTGTTCGACCTCATCGCAAAGTTTCGCGTTGGAAATTCCGATATCGAGAATCCATGGGGTGCAGGGACGTTGGAATGGCTGCCGAACGACGTCTACAGCACCCGCAGCATACCCCATGTCACGGACCGCGAGCCTCTCTGGGACAGGCCAAGCCTGCCGCAGGAGGTGCGCGAGGGGCATCATTACCTGCCCAATGCCCCGACCGGCGGGCGGGAGACCATCGTCACATCGCCGATCCATGCCCGACCGCAATACATCATCCAGATGCCGGGACCCGGCTGGCCGCCTTTCCTCGCGGCTGTTTTCACGGCCGCATGCTTCCTGCTGCTGACGGTCAAGATGGTGACGATCGCCATGATCTGCGGCGTCCTTGCGATCGCATTCGTTCTCGTATGGGCCTGGGGGCTCGATCCCGGCCCGTCTAAAGGCATGATCGACATCGCCAAGGGAATTCGCCTGCCGACCTACATGACCGGTCCGACGTCGCATTCCTGGTGGGCGATGGTGGTGCTGATGATCGTGGCGGCCTCACTCTATTTCGCGTACGTCTTCTCCTATCTGTTTCTCTGGCTCGTCTCGCCCGAGGTCTGGGCGCCGGCCGGATCACCGGCTCTACCGCCCGGCCCCTGGCCGGTTTCAGCCGCAGCATTGTTGCTCGCCGGTTCGACCACTGTCTGGCTCATCAGCCGCAGACTTGAGAAGCTCGCCGCATCGCCAGTCGCAATGTCAGCGGCTCTCCTGCTGTCGCTTGCGTCGCTGGTCGGCGCACTAGCACTTGAACTCTCAGGTCATCTGTCGACGGGATTGCGTCCCGTCGACAACGCCTATGGCGCCATGGTCTATCTCGGCGCGGTGCTCTTCGGCCAGCTTGCCTTCGCGCTCACCATCCTGGGACTCTATACTCTGGCGCGCTATCTTGCCGGCAAGCTTGACGGCGTGCGGCGCGTGACCTTCGACAACTACATGCTGCTATATCACTACGCCGTTGCGCAGTCGTTGCTCGGGCTTGCGCTCGTGCACGGCTTTCCGCGGCTGATTGGGTAGGTACGCGATGAAGGGTCCCGCTAAGGAAGCACCAACTGTCAGCGCAATCCTGTTCCTGCTGGCCGGGCCGATCCTGTGGGCGGGACATCTCCTCCTCGTCTATGGCGTGCAGTCGGTGACCTGCGTCCTCGGAAGCGGCTCCGTCTCGCCCTCGGCTCTCATCCAGACGTCGGTGGTTCTGGTTACTCTTGCGGCCATATTGTTCCTATGTCTCGCTCTTTTCTTTCCTGACCGGCTCGCGCACATGTTGCGCTACGAGACGCCGGACCGGCACAATCATGCCTTTTCGATCCGCGTCGAACGGTTCTTGAGTCTGCTGTCGCTGGTGGGCGTCATCTGGAGCGGCGCCGCGGTATTCCTGCTCGATGCGTGCGGACTGCCGAGGTGACCCGACCGGCCACGGAAGTTGCGACGTCGAGGCGTTTGCCGATGGGGGCTACTTGCTTCGGTCGGACTCCCGCTCCTCCAGACGATCGAGAACCTGTTCGGGCGTTATTTCCGTCGCAAGTTCATCAATGGCGTCATCGACATCGGTCTTCACGTCCAGGCGATCCGCTATCGCTGAAACGAGCGTCAACAGCTGTGTTGCCTCCTGCTCCGCCAGCAGCGATACCTGCAGGTTCAGATCCGCACGCTTCGCGTCGTTCGCGGCCATTCGGTTTTGGCTGATAAGGACGAAAGTGGTGATGAAGATCGCTTCCACCGAGGCAACCATGGCGAGGGTGGCAAATGTCGGATCGAACACCGGCACTATCGGGAGGAATCCGAGATTCACCACGATCCAGATTCCAAACAGGAAGAGGTGCAGAAAGATGAACCTCAACGAACCGGCGAAGTTCGTGATGCGCTCCGAAACTCGATCTTGGACGCTCTTGTTCCGCTCTGCGTCCTCCCGTTGTTTCAGGATCGCACGGATATTGCGGTCGAGTCTGCGCGCCTCGGGCGGCTCAGTGGTTTGCGGGTCAGGCATGCCCTGTTTCTGCGAATGTTGCAACCGTGTGGCACGAACCATTCGGCACCAGCCAAGCGGCCGATCACAGCTCCTGCCGCTTTGCTTTACTGGCGGTCGATGAACTTGTTGAAGCGGCTGAGGCTACCGTCGGCCGTCTTGTCCTGGTGCAGGAACAGCAGCTTGTTCTCGTCGAAAATGCGGAAGAACTCTTCCCAGGAGATCGGTTCCAGTCTCTCGTCCTCCTCGCCGAAGTCGATGCGAAGCAGACCACCATCGGGTGACGCCTGCTTGACTCGGGACGGCCGGCCCTTGCGTGCCTCCACCCAACGCCTGATTTCTTCATGATCGTCTGTTGCCGTGGCTTCGCTCATCGAAAACTCTCCTCTTCACGCCCATCCATGGCGCAGTTGTGCCGACCCTGCCGTGCTATCAGAACCACGCAAAGGGAAACCTGTTCCACGGGAGGAAAGCTGCGGCTTGCCGGTGACCACCCAAAAGTGGTCTGGTCACCGGCTAAGGTATGGCACGGCCTTCAGGCCGCCTTTGCCTTCTGGTTCGCGGCCGAAATGGCAAGCTTGGTGAGCGCCTTGTCCGTCTCTCCCTCTTCCTGCAAGGTTGCATCGAGCAGGGATTCAGCTTCCTTCATGCCCAGCTGTGATGCCCAGGTTTTCAACGTGCCATAGCGCGAGATCTCGTAGTGCTCGACAGATTGCGCCGCCGAAATCAAGCCGGCGTCGATAGCTGGCGAGCCCTTGAATTCCTCGGCGATTTCGTCGGCTTCGGCGATAAGCCCGTTAATGGCTTCGCATGTCTTGCCTTGGGCCCGTTTGCCAATCATGTCGAAGACTTGCTGCAGCCGCTCGACATGTGTCTCGGTTTCTTCCTTGTGCTTTTCGAATGCCGCCTTGCAATCGGGAGACTGCACAGTCCGGGCCATCTTCGGTAGCATCTTCAAGATCTGTCGCTCGGCGTAGTAGATGTCCCTGAGCGTTTCATAGAAAAGCGTCTCGAGCGTCTTTTTTTCTGGCATTGTAGTCCCTCCTGCTTGTGAAGAGCCCGTGTAACGCTGTCCTTGACGATTGGTTCCCCCAGATCGGCTTCCACGCCCATCTTTCGAACTGCTGCGCACCGGAGCGCCGGCGGGGTCGAATTTTCCGCGTCGTCTGCCCTTGAAAAGTGTTTGAGGCGGGAACATGCCGGCTGCAATTTGACCCGCCGCTCACCGTCTCCGCAGCCGGGTGCTGGCCACGTCGCGCGACAGCCCTATGTTCCTTGAAATCGCTCCCCATGACAGGTGTCGCCATGTTGAAGTGGGCTCTGATCTTCTTTGTGATCTCGCTAGTTGCCGGTCTCCTCGGCTTCTCCGGAATTTCGGCGGCGACCGCCGGTATTGCCAAGATCCTGTTCTACATAGCCCTGGCCATCTTCCTTGTATTTCTCGTGCTCGCAATCATGGCCGGCGGCATCGTGCTCTGACGGCCGCCCGCGGAAATCGCGGCGAAATCAGCGGCGCGCCGCGGCTGCGCCGCAAACGGTGAGTGCCTTCAAGGCGCCGGTGGAACAAACCTCGCTGCTATAGGGTTAGAGATGCAACTCGTATCAACGCTTGAGAGTAATGATTGCTCAAAGGAGAGCGCAACATGGGTACCATACTACTGGTCATTCTCATCATACTTCTTGTAGCGGCGATTCCGACTTGGCCGTACTCGACAAACTGGGGCTATGGACCCTCCGGTCTCCTGGGAGTTCTGCTCGTAGTGCTCCTGATTCTTGTGCTGATGGGCCGAATATAGGCTCAGGTCCTATTTGAGACCTCCATGCCGGGCAGCGGTTTTCTGTCTGACGATGAGGAGGATCGAGCAAATTCCGAAACGTCCGGGTGCCGGTGGTCCTCTGAGGCGGGCGCGAAACCCGTCACTTCGGATCCGGATTGTCCTTGCCGCAAGAGCAAACGAATTTCCGCGCGGTCGAGCGCAAACGCGGAACAAATCAGCCGTTACCTGGATTGAATAGGTGTCGCTCCTGCTTTGCGGGAGTGGTAAACAAGTCCCCTTTTTGTCATCGTAGTGCCCGCAATTCGGCGGGCACTATGCCGTTGGTACCCTGACAGCGGGGTTATGGACCGGAACCTTTTGCACGACCGATCGTTGGGAACGTTCAACGGGATCTTCTCGATGAGAGGAGAGATCGATGAAGATTCTCTACGGGCTCGCCATCAGCCTGGTCGTGCTGATGGGATTGGCCGTCGTGCATGCAGTCAGTCCGCGAGCCTTCGAGGCTGTCGAACGCCCCGATCCCCAAAGCTTTGACCGAGCCACCATTGCGCACGGCGAGCGCCTCTCGCTCATCGGGAACTGTGCGGAGTGTCACACGGCCGAATACGGCGAAGCCTATGCGGGAGGTCGACCGATCCCGACCCCTTTCGGGACGATATACGCGACCAACATCACGCCGGATCCGGAGACGGGCATTGGCACCTGGTCGCAAGAGGCATTCCGCCGGTCTATGCATGAGGGTCTCGACCGGGAAGGAGAGCATCTCTACCCCGCATTTCCTTACCATCATTTCGCAAAGGTCACCGACGAAGACGTCGATGCCATCTATGCCTATCTCATGGCGCGTGAGCCGGTGCGCAATGAGGTGCCGCCGAACGAACTGCGCTTCCCGTTCAACCTCCGGCCGTTGCTGGCCGGCTGGAAGCTGCTCTACCTCGAGGACGAGCGCTTCGCCGCCCTCCCCAATGCGGACGAAAGAGTGAACCGCGGTGCCTATCTGGTTCAGGGTCTCGCGCATTGCGGCGGCTGCCATACGCCTCGCAATGCTCTCCAGGCAGAAAGAAAGGATCAATTCCTGCGGGGCGAGGTGACCGAGAACTGGTATGCGCCGGCAATCGCAGGCGATGTGCCCGCGGCAGTCACCTGGAACGAAAAGCAATTGGCCGACTATCTGAGCGGCCGCTGGGTCGAGGAGCACGGCGTCGCCGTTGGACCGATGGCTCCGGTCGCCCACAATCTCGCGCGCGCTTCCGAGCAAGACGTAGCGGCGATCTCCGCCTACATCGCGACACTCATGGAGGGGGACGCTGCCGAAGGTGACGCCGAGGTCACCGGCGCAGTCGGCGACCGACCCGATAGCGGCGACATCGGAGCGGCGATCTATGCCGGCGCCTGCGCCGTTTGCCACGAGGCGAGCCCTTCCCGTTTTGCAGCCGGCCTGCCGCTCGCCTACAGCACGTCGCTGCGCATTCCGACGCCGCTGAACCTGATCCAGATCATCCAGCAAGGCGTCAAGCCGCCTGAAGGCGAGCCAGGCCCTTACATGCCTGGGTTTGCCGGCGCCTTTACCGATAGGCAGATAGTGGCGCTCGCCTCTTATCTGCGTGGGCGCTTCACCGGCCTCGAGCCTTGGACGGACATTGATGACGTTGTCGCTGAAGCCACGGGCGAGCGACGAACGGGCGCGAATGATGCCGGGGCTGCAGAAATGGAGTGAAGACAGATGATCGGCCTGAGAGTGAACGGCAACAGGTTCGAGACCGAGAGCGACCCGGAGACGCCCCTCCTCTACGTTCTGCGCAATGAGATGCAGCTCAATGGCGCGAAGTTCGGTTGCGGACTGGGGCAGTGCGGGTCCTGCACCGTACTCGTCGACAACAGGCCCGTTTTCTCCTGCCTTACCCCCATCGCTATGCTTGCCGAGCGGGAGATCACGACACTCGAGGGGCTCGGTTCGATCGACAATCCCGGACCCGTACAGCGCGCCTTCATCGAAGAGCAGGCCGCGCAATGCGGCTACTGCATCCCCGGCATGATCATGCGCGCCCACGCCCTTCTGTCTGAGAATTCCGCCCCGGATGAAGCAATCATCCGCGAAGCCCTTGAGCCTTCGCTATGCCGCTGCGGAACGCATATGCGCATCCTGCGCGCCGTGCACCGGGCGAGCAAGGGGCTCCAGGAACAAGCTTCCGCCGCTGGGGAGAGCAATCGATGACGACGCTTGGCCAAATGGAACTGTCGCGCCGCACTCTTTTGAAGGGCGGGGGCGGGCTCGTTCTCTACTTCGCTATCTCGCCCCGGCGTCTTCCGGCTCAGGAAGCGCCGGGGCCAACGGCCGAACCGCAGCAGCTTCCGGGAAGTCTTTCCGATTCTCCGTTTCTCGATTCCTGGATACGCATCGAAAGCGACGGGAGCATCACCGTATTTACCGGAAAGGCGGAGCTCGGGCAGGGCATCCGAACCGCTCTCACGCAGATCGCCGCAGAGCAGCTCCGGGTGGAGTTCTCGCGCATCGAGCTCGTCACCGCGGACACGGCGCGAACCCCGGACGAAGGATACACGGCAGGCAGCCAGTCCATGCAACATAGCGGCACCGCAATCTTGCATGCCGCCGCGTATCTCCGCCGGATGATGATCGGCTTCGCCGCCGAGGCACTCGGTGTCTCAGCGAACGATCTCAAGGTAGAGGACGGCGTGGTCGTCAGCAGTGCCGGCGACAAGCGCAGTTACGGCCAGCTCGTCAGCGGGCGTTCGCTTCATGTGACTGTGCCGGATCAGGCGGGATTCTTCGATCCCGAGAACTACACAGTGATGGGACAATCCCTACCCCGGGTCGACATTCCGGCCAAGCTTACGGGACAACAATCCTATGTGCACGACCTGAAGCTCGACGGCATGGTCCACGCCCGCGTCGTGCGTCCGGCGAAACCCAGTGCGCGCCTTGCGAACCTCGACACCTCGGAGGTCGAGAAAATGCCGGGCGTACTGAGAGTCGTGCGTGACGGCAACTATCTCGGCGTGATCGCAGAGGGCGAATTCCAGGCGATCAAGGCAATGCAAGCGCTCCAGTCGGCTGCGCAATGGGAAGGCGGCGCCTCGCTGCCCGCCGACGCGGATATCTACGAACATCTCATGCGACTGCCGGCAGTGAGCACCGTCGTCCACGGGCCGGAAACACCCACCTCGCCCCCGGGCGGGGCGAGGATCGTTGAGGCCACCTACACCCGTCCCTACCAGATGCACGGGTCCATCGGGCCGTCCTGCGCGGTTGGCCACTTCCAGAATGGCCAACTCACGATCTGGAGCCACACGCAAGGCGTCTATCCGGACCGCACTGCGATTGCCGAGATGACGAACATGGACGAGCAGGCGGTTCGAGTCATCCATATGGAAGGCGCCGGCTGCTATGGACATAACGGCGCAGACGATGCAGCCGCCGATGCGGCGCTATTGGCACGCGCCCTGCCCGGCCGGCCGGTCCGCGTTCAATGGATGCGCGACCACGAGCATCAGTGGGAGCCCTATGGTTCCGCCATGGTCGTGAAGGTCCAGGGATCGGTATTAGTGACCGGCGAAATCACCAGCTGGAATTACGAAGTCTGGAGCAATCCACACACTACGCGGCCCGGCCCCGCCGGAAACCTCCTTCCGGCGCAGCTCATCTCGGGTGCGTTTCAGCCGGAGGCGCCTACGAATATACCGCTGCCGGCGGGCGGCGCCGATCGAAACGCGGTTCCCGGCTACAGCATTGCGAATGCGCGCGTCGTCGAGCATTTCATCGCCGAAATGCCGCTACGCACATCCGCCCTCCGCTCCCTCGGCGCCTATATGAACGTCTTTGCGCTGGAAAGCTTCATGGACGAACTGGCGTTCGCGGCCAGCGTGGATCCGGTGGAATTCCGGCTGGCGAGGCTCGAAGACCCACGAGCCCGCGACGTCGTGACCACCGCTGCCGATGCCTTCGGTTGGAATGACTGGGCGCGCCGGCCTGGCCACGGCCGCGGTTTTGCCTATGCTCGCTACAAGAATCTTGCCGCCTACTGCGCCGTTGCCCTCGAACTGGACGTAGACCGCGCAACGGGGCGCATCAGGATCGGCCGCGCGGTCGCCGCCTGCGACAGCGGTCACGCCGTCAACCCGGACGGTATCCGCAACCAGATCGAGGGCGGACTGGTACAATCGGCCAGTTGGACATTGTTCGAGCAGGTGCGCTTCGACGGGGACGGGATTCAATCGGCCGATTGGGCCGGCTATCCCATCATGCGTTTCCCATCGGTGCCGGAGACGGTGGGAGTCCATGTCATCGACCGGCCGGGAGAGCCTTTTCTGGGCACCGGCGAAGCTTCCCAAGGCCCGGCCGCGGCGGCGATCGCCAATGCCGTGGCGGATGCCATCGGCGTCCGCATACGCGACCTGCCGCTCCAGCCGGAGCGCGTGCGCACTGCCATGCAAGTCTGAAGAACTATCCGCCATGCTTTTCCAAGCGGCGAGGACAATGCACTTCGACGGCTCGGGCAAAGCCCGAGTTCTTCGGAATATCGGTGGACAGGCGCCCGCCCCATGCGCAGGGCATCCAGCAGGCGGAGGATCTCTGCGCCACTGATGTCGATCTCGCGCGCCTGCACTCGCTACCTTCGTGATCGCGGGTTCGGCATCGTTCCTGGTTCTTGGTCCGATGGGGGTCGTGCTCGCTGCCCCGCTCACCGTTCTCTCGATCGTCCTGGTGAAACGCTGGGGCTGCATGAGGACCGCGCCGAAGCGCCGGCGGAGCAAGCCAGCCGGCAGCTGAATTTATAATTGGGGCCCTGGTGCGCTGTCCCGCTAACGCAGGCCGTGCTCGCGTACGGCCGCGCTCAGCCTATCGACGCCATCACCTCCAATAGTACGGATAGCGGTAGTAATCGTGGTAGCGCGTTTCATAAGCGCGGTCGATCGTTTCACCCGGAAGGTACTCCGGCGCATTGCGGACCTGCTCGCGCGTGAGATTGACGTGCACGCTCTGTGTCGCCCAGATCACGTCGGTCAGGGCCGCCGGTGAAATCAATACCTTCTTGCCCGGCCACCAGTTCACCGTGTCCACGGCGATGTAACGGATCGCCCAGGCATCCGTGTCAACGACCAGGTCCTCCACATGGCCGATATCGCCATTGGTGGCGTGCACGTAATAGCCGGTCACTTCGGTCGCGGAACGTAGATGCGGGTCACCTTCATGTCGGGCATCGGAGGCTGCCCGTTCAACCTCGTCCTCATATTCGGTAGGCTGTGACGGAACGACCGGAGCTCGGTCCCCCGGTGCGAAATAAGTGTGCGGCCCCCAGTACGGGTGCCAGCCATAATGGTCGTAGATGCTGCTTTCCTGCTGACGGGAGACGGGTGCATCGAAATCGATCTCCGGGCTGTCCTTGACCTGCTGCTTCGACACGTTGAGCGAAAGCAGCCGCCCAATCGAATCCGCCGAGAGGATCGCCGACGGCGGCAACAGCACCTCACGTCCGGTAAACACCACGCCGGTCTTCACGACGAACCAACGAACGGTCCAGGTCTGGTCGTCGAAAAGAAGATCCCCAATCGTACCAATCGAGCCGTTGGTCGCGTCAATGCCACAGCCCGTCATGTCGGATGCGCTCCATAGCATTTTATCGCTCCTCAATGTTAGCCGCATTTCCGCGGCTTAGCGCTTCCGCGTGCTCTTGGGATGTTCCCGGTCCGTCTGC
>JAPSJG010000085.1 GCA_031178305.1 Sinorhizobium sp. | reverse complement strand
TTCATCGGCAAATCCGATGACGATACCCGGAGCCGCTACTGGATGAGCGCCCGACTGATCGAGGAATATGCGCGCTGGCAGGCAATCAAGCTCGAGGCATTGGCGAGCGCTTATGACCAGGCCACCGTCGCCCGTTGAGTTGCATCTCTAATAGGCGGACGCTTACCCCCTCTGGCCTGCAGGCCATCTCCCCCAACAAGGGGGAGACTGACCCGCGGCACGCCCATTGCTCAGACCGGAAGATTGCAAAGCGGCAGACGTTGATGGGAGCACCGGGTGCGCCACATCGATTCTCCCCCTGTCGGGAGATGGCCGGCAGGCCAGAGGGGGTGGGACCGCCCGACAGCATTCAATGCCTCAAACGGCAGAATCTCGAGACTACTCACGTCCCTTGGCAAAGCGCGGGAGATCGTCACGAATCTCGTAATAGTCCCCTTTGTCGGCACAGAAGATGTGATAGCCGGGCTCGAGCCGCGTCGGCTCCTCGAATGTCCCGGCAAGGATCGACGTATAGTCGAGCCCTTCGGCCTTCCAGAACAGAGCCGAGCCGCAATTCCGGCAGAAACCGCGCTGCGCTTCGCCGCTGGAACGATACCAGGTGATCTCGTCGGCGCCTTCGAGCTCCAGGTTGCTGTCGAGCACATTGGTGGCGGCGTAGTAGAGCCCGGTCTGCTTCCGGCATTGCGAACAATGGCAGAAGATCAGCTCTCTTAATTCTCCCCGCGTTTTGAACCGCACCGCGCCGCAAAGGCAGCTGCCTTCGTGGATTTCCTGCATTCCCATCTCCATCGGCAGTAAAAAGCCGGGCCAGCTTCTATGGGCTGGCCCGGCCATGTCAAATTCAGAAGATGCGCTGGAGGTTCAGATATTTTGAACCATCGGCATACGGCGCGCACGTCTCATCAGACGCACAAGCTTTGTTGAAGCACTCTGAGGTGCTGCATGTCTTTTCCTTTAATCGAGGTCCGATTTAAGGAAACAGGCAGTAGGTGATGATGGTCAGCCGTTGACCACCATCCTCTTCTCGTCGCGGCCGCCCTTCATGCGTTCAGCAAGCAGGAAGGCGAGTTCGAGCGCTTGGTCCGCATTGAGGCGCGGATCGCAATGGGTGTGGTAGCGATCGGCAAGATCGTCGCCGGAAAGGGCGCGTGCGCCGCCGGTGCACTCGGTCACGTCGTTGCCGGTCATCTCGATATGGATGCCGCCCGGATGCGAGCCTTCCGCACGATGGATCTGGAAGAAGCTCTCGACCTCCGACAGGATTCGCTCGAAGGGGCGCGTCTTGTAATTGTTGAGCGTGATCGTGTTGCCATGCATCGGATCGCAAGACCAGACGACTTTCTTGCCTTCGCGCTCGACGGCGCGGATCAGCCGCGGCAGGTGCTCGGCAACCTTGTCATGGCCGAAGCGGCAGATCAGCGTCAGCCGCCCGGCTTCGTTGGCCGGGTTCAGGATGTCGATCAGTTCCAAAAGACCGTCGGTCGTAAGCGAAGGGCCGCATTTCAGGCCGAGCGGGTTCTTGATGCCGCGGCAATATTCGACATGGGCATGGTCCGGCTGGCGCGTGCGGTCGCCGATCCAGATCATGTGGCCGGAGGTCGCGTACCAGTCGCCCGACGTCGAGTCGACGCGGGTCAGCGCCTGCTCGTAGCCAAGCAGCAGCGCCTCATGGCTGGTGAAGAAATCGGTCTCGCGCAGGCTCGGATGGTTCTCCGACGTGATGCCGATCGCCTTCATAAAGTCCATGGTCTCGGAAATCCGGTCGGCGAGCTTGCGGTAGCGCTCCGCCTGAGGGCTGTCCTTTACGAAGCCGAGCATCCACTGATGCACGTTTTCCAGATTGGCGTAGCCGCCCATGGCGAAGGCGCGCAGCAGGTTCAGCGTGGCGGCGGACTGGCGATAGGCCATGATCTGCCGTTCCGGATTGGGCACGCGCGACTCTTCCGTGAACTCGATGCCGTTGATGACGTCGCCGCGGTAGCTCGGCAGCGTCACGTCGCCCTGCTTTTCAACGCCCGACGAACGCGGCTTGGCGAACTGGCCGGCAATTCGGCCGACCTTGACGACCGGCTGCTGGGCTCCGAAGGTCAGGACGACCGCCATCTGCAGGAAGGCGCGGAAGAAGTCACGGATAGTGTCGGCGCCGTGCTCGGCGAAGCTTTCGGCGCAATCGCCGCCCTGCAACAGGAAACCACGACCCTCTGCGACATTGGCAAGAGCATGCTTGAGACGCCGAGCCTCACCGGCAAAGACCAGCGGCGGATATTTTGCGAGGCGCGTTTCCACGCTCTCCAGTGCCGCGAGGTCCGGATAGTCCGGCACCTGCTGAATGGGTTTTTGCCGCCAGCTGTTCGGAGTCCAAGTCTGTGCCATTTCCATCACCTGTTATCTGACGCGGACGGATCCGCGTCTCACCTTTGCGCATCGGCCTGAAAATCGGAACCGATTTTCGGGAAGCACGATGCGCAGATTCAAAGACTTACAGCGTCCTTTGTGCCTCCTGAAGGACGCACGGCACTGTAGCGACCCTGGAGGCCGCCCCAGAATTCGGATTGCATCGCATCGGCAAGCCGGCCATCCAAGCCGCCGCCGCCGCCAGCCGATGCCGTGGCGGATGCGGGCTTATAAACGTTAACAACAGGCTTGGAAAGTCATTCTACCAGAAAACATAGACCCGGCGTTTACCCGCTTGCCGCGAGGTCATTCGACCCGCTCGCCCTTTCTCAGTCGATAGCTCGGCTGATACATCGTCACGAGTTCCTCCGCCGCGGTCGGGTGAACCGCCATGGTGCGGTCGAAATCATCCTTGGTGCAGCCGGCCTTCAGCGAGATTCCTAGCAATTGCGCCATCTCGCCGGCGTCATGCCCGAGGATATGCGCACCCACAACCTTGCGATCGGCGGCATTGACTAGGAGCTTCATGATCATCTTTTCCTTGCGCCCCGAGAGGGTCGCTTTCATCGGACGGAACTCCGTCCGGTACACTTCGAGTTCTGCGAACCTCCGTGCCGCCTCGTCCTCCGCCATGCCGACCGTGCCGATCTCCGGCTGTGAGAAAACGGCCGTCGCGATCAGATCGTGATCGGGCGACGTCGGATTGTTCTTGTACTCCGTTTCGATGAAGCACATCGCCTCGTGAATCGCCACCGGCGTCAGCTGAACGCGATCGGTGACGTCACCGAGCGCGAAAATGCTCGGCGCGGTCGTGCGGGAATAAGCGTCGACGACGACGGCGCCGCGCTCGTCGGTCTGGACGCCGGCCTTCTCGAGCCCAAGGCCCTTGGTGTTCGGGACCCGGCCGAGCGCGAGCATCACCTGGCCGACGACGATCTCACCATGCTTCATCGTCGCTGCGATCCGGCGGCCGTCCGGCCCCGTCGAGACCGACTGGACGATGTCCTCGCAGAGAATCCGTATGCCCTTCTCCTCCATGGCGGCGTGCAACCCGCGCCGCAAGTCCTGGTCGAAGCGCGAGAGGATTTCCTTGCCGCGATAGATGAGCGTCGTCTCGACACCAAGACCATGGAAGATGTTGGCAAATTCGACGGCAATATAGCCGCCGCCGGCAATCAGGATCGATTTCGGCAGTTTATCCAGATCGAAGGCTTCGTTCGAGGTGATGCAGAACTCGTGGCCGGGCAAAGCATCATGGGGGCTCGGATGTCCCCCGACCGCGATCACGATGCGCTCCGCCGTTACGGTCTTGCCGGTGGCCGAAAGCCGCACCTCGTTGGGCCCGACGAGTTCGGCCCGCGTATCGAGAATTTCGGCGCCCGCATTGGCAAGACCTTTGCGATAAAGCCCTTCCAGGCGGGTGATTTCCTGCTCCTTGGCGGCAACGAGCTTTTTCCAGTCGAAGCGGCTCTCCCCGACACTCCAACCAAAGCCGAAGGCATCCTCGAAATGTTCCGCAAATTGCGAGGCATAGACGTAGAGCTTCTTCGGCACGCAGCCGCGGATCACGCAGGTGCCGCCATAGCGGAACTCCTCCGCTATCGCTACTTTCTTGCCGAGCGCCGCCGCCAACCGTGCGCTTCTGACGCCACCCGAACCGCCACCGATCACGAAGAGGTCATAGTCGAAAGCGGTCATGGAAAACTCCTCAAGAATGCGGCTATGGGGCAGGCCTCCGGGTCGCAGCGTCGGCCCGTCATCGGTGGCGAACGGAGTCGCCTTCGGCCTGATATAGTATTGCGACGCAAAAAAAGAAAAGCCCGGATCGCTCCGGGCTTTCATGAGTGGTTTGAGACCGAAGACTGCCGACGGGCATTTACTGCGCGGGCGCCTGGGCGGCCGGGGTGTTGCCGATCTTTTCGTCGAGCGACTTGGTCGCTTCGTTCGTCAGGTCACGCGAAACGCCGGCGGCCCAGATGTCGGCCGCCTTCAGCAGTTCGCGCGATGCGATCGGCCCATCATTCAAGAGCTTCTTGCCGGCGGCCGAACTGTAAAAGGCGGTGATGGCATTGAGTTCCTCGAGCGAAAAGGTCTTGGCGTAGATGGTTGCGGCCTCGCGCTCGAGGTCCGAGCGGCGCGCGGCGAGCCCGAGCGCTTTCTCGTCGATCGTTGCGGTGATCAGTTCCTGGTGGTTCGGCGAAGCCTGGATCAGCGTATTCTTCAACCGCTCGGCGAGGTTCGGCAGAATATTGTCGAAGCTGTTGGTCACGCCAAGCGCGTCGATGGTCGCGCGGGCCGCCTTGATCTGCTCTTCCGTCACGTCCTGGGCCTGCACGGCCGGCGCGGTCGCGGAGAAGAGGACGGCTGCGGTTGCGAATGCGCGGGCAAGACCTGCGATTTTCTTCATTTTTATCCATGCTCCTGTGTTGGCGCATGCCGCCCGGCCGTTTGCCGCCGCCCGGCGCGCATGCGCGGAAATTTTTCTTTTGCGCCGGTTCCGGCACAAGTGCCGCTCAGGCTGCCATCAGGACACGCGCACCCTCCGGACCGGCGATGATCGCCAGGGATGACATGCCGATGAACAGTCCGTGCTCGACGACCCCCGGTATGGCGTTTAACTCGGCCGCGAGCGCCTCTGCATCAGGAATACGGCCAAATGATGCGTCCAGGATGAGGTGGCCGCCGTCGGTCATGAAAGGCCCGTCGCCCGACGCGCGTATGGTGATATCGCCCGCCAGGCCAAGTCGTGAAGCCGCCTTCTCGATGGCGATCCGGGTCGCAATCTGGCCGAACGGGTTGATTTCGATCGGCAGCTTGAAGGCGCCGAGAACGTCGACCACTTTCGATTCGTCGGCAATGACGACCATCCGGGCGGAAGCGGCCGCCACGATCTTCTCCCGCAGCAATGCGCCGCCGCCGCCCTTGATCAACCGCAATTTCCTGTCGACCTCGTCGGCACCGTCGACGGTCAGGTCCAGTTCAGGCAACTCGTCCAGCGATTTCAGGGGAACGCCGAGTTCGAGGCAAAGTCGAGCCGTGCGCTCGGACGTGGGCACGCCCTGGATCCGAAAGCCGGTTGCGACCTTCTCGGCCAGCAGCCGGACGAACTCCTCCGCGGTCGAACCGGTGCCGATCCCGAGCCGCATTCCATCTTCTACGTAGTCAAGCGCCGCCTCGGCGGCCTTGATCTTCATCTGGCGGGCGTCCATGCGCCGATCGCTCCCTCTAGATCACGATGATTTAGGTCGGACATCCGCGCACTTTTCGTCATCCCGCGCTAATGCTGCAGGCGGAAAAGCTGGCGATGAACCGGCTCCCGTCCGAAATCCGCTCAGACACTTACACGCCCGTCGCGGCAAACAAAAGCCAAAATGCGCGCGCCCACCCCGGAATTAGGCAACGCTACCGACCTAGGTCGCCATTGCATTGCGCCGGAACTTCCCCTACCCAATGGGAAGGATTTTTAGAACGAGGTGCCCCTTGTCCCCACCACTCGTCGTCTTCGACCTCGACGGCACGCTCGTCGATACCGCGCCGGACCTCGTCGCCAGCCTCAACCATGCGGTGACGCAGGCAGGTGTCGAACCGGTTACTTACAAGGACCTCACGCATCTCGTCGGCCACGGCGCCCGCGCCATGATCGAACGGACCTTCGCACTCCGAGGCAAGACGCTGAGCGAGGAAGGCCTAGCCTGGCAGATGAAGGAATTCGTCGAGTTCTATCACGGCTCCATGCCAGGCGAATCCCTGCCCTACCCCGGCCTGGTCGAGGCGCTCGACCGCCTTCAGGACGCGGGGCTGAAACTCGCCGTCTGTACCAACAAGCCGGAAATGCTGGCCAAGCGCCTTCTCGATGGGCTCGGACTTGCCGGCCGCTTTGCAGCGATCGCCGGCGGCGATACGTTCTCCGTCCGCAAGCCTCATGCCGAGCACCTGCTCTCGACCGTTGCCAATGCCGGGAGCAGCGCCGAGCGCGCGGTGATGGTTGGAGATAGCCTCAACGACATCCTCGTGGCGCGTAACGCAGCCGTGCCGTCGATCGCCGTACCTTTCGGTTATTCCGACGTGCCGATCGAGAGCCTCTCGCCCGACCGCATCATCACTCATTTCGACGAGCTGACGCCCGATCTCGTGAAATCGCTTCTCAACCGACAGCCGAAATAGGAAAAGGCCGCTTTCGCGGCCTCGCCTCATCCTTCTGCGTGCCGCGCCTTTCGCGTCGCCTCGAAGGCGCGGTTCATGTACATGTCGCGGTCATAAACGTCGCCGAAATATTCGACTTTGCCGTCCTTGTTCGGCCATGCCGTGAAATAGGAGACATAGACCGGGATTTTCTGCGGGACCGGCAGGGCCTTGTTGCGGCCGCTTGCGATCTCGCTCGCGACCTCGTCGATGCTGACCCCGAGAACGGCGGCCGCCATGCGGCGCGGCTCCGCGAGACGAACGCAGCCGTGGCTCAGGGCCCGCTGGTCGCGCTTGAAGAAACTCTTCGACGGTGTGTCGTGCATGTAGATCGCATGCGAGTTCGGAAAGAGGATCTTCAGTTCGCCGAGCGCATTGTCGCTGCTCGGCGGCTGACGAACTGAAACGGAAGCCGTTGAGCCGTACCAGTTCACTGCCGAAGACGGGACGACGCGGCCGCCGACCTCGACCTGGTAGCCCATGCGATCGAGATAGCTCGGATCGCTTCTGAGCTTCGGCAGCATCTCGTTGACGATGATCGACTGCGGCACGCCCCAATAGGGATTGACCTCTACCGTCTGTATCTCGTCCTGGAAGAAATAGGTCTGGTTGGCCTTAGAACCAACGACCACGCGCATGGAGAACTGCTCCGTCCCATGCTCGTTGTAATAGGCCATGAAGGCCGGCTGGTTGATGAAGACATAGCGACCGCCGAGGCCATCCGGCAGCCAGCGCGCCTGCTCCATCGCGATCTCGACCTTGTCGATCCTGCTCGCGGTCGTATCGCCGCCGGTCAAGGCGCGGATCGATGCCTGGCCGATAATGCCGTCCGGCTTCAGCCCCTGCTCCTTCTGGAACGCTTCGACGAGGGAAACCAGATCTGACGTGTATTCCGGCGCACCCTGATAGCTCGCGAGCACCACAGCGTGCTCGCTCTTCAGCGCCTCCGAGGCCTTCAGCCTAATGCCGGCGACGATATTGGCCAGTTCCGGATTGCTGTCGCCGGGCTTCAGCAACGTCCCCGGCGCGATCTCGACGCGCGGGGTGGCATCCGTTTCGGCGCGGAGCCTTTCGAGTTCCTGCTTCAGCGCAAGGAATTGCCGACTCTTTGGATTCTGGTCCTCGATCAGCGCCGCGACGTCGCCCGCCGTCGCCAGCTTTTCGAGAAAGCCGAGAAGATCGACACTCTTGCGCTTGAAGTCGTGATACCCGGAAATCCTGTTCGGATCGATGCGGCCGCGCACGGCATCCTGAACATAGGTGAGCACCGCGGCGGACATGGCGATCTCGAAGCGCACCAGATCCTTCTCGCGCGCGATCATGTCGCCGTGATCGAACGCATCGGCCGGAACATTGACCGCATAATCGGCGGGATCGAGGCCGACCTTCGCAGCGTCCTTGAGCACGGAGATGGCCGCCTGTGCGCGGGAATTGACGCCGCTGCCCGCAATCCAGAGAAAGTTTGTCCGCCCGCCATAGAAGCTCTCCAACGCCTTCGCCACGTCCGCCGGCGCTCTGACATGGACCTCCGGCAGAAAGTGGCGCGCATTCGAGAGCGGCACACGCAGTATCGGCGGCAGACCGTAGCCGCCAACTGACCCGGTAACGACCGGATCGACCAGCCGATCGGTCGCAACCCTGCGTAATGGCTCGGGCTTGTAGGTGTAATAGCGCGGGCTGGAAACGCGAGGCGGCTTCGCGACCGCCCTATTCTGCTGCAACGTATCGAAACCAGGCACTGGGCGGCCGGGATAAACCTGCTCGGGCGCGGCGCGTCTCTTGCCGCCGCGGATAAGGTCCATCAGGGTGATTGCCGACGCTGGCCGCACATCAATGGAGGCGATCGCACAGCTACTTATGAGCGCAACCAGCGCCGTCGATTTGATAATGTTCATAAGAATAAGAGTCCCCGTATCGCGTTGCCGCCGAATTCGGCCGCTGCCAGATTCTCGCCACGCCCTCGTGCCCGCAGACTTATAGAAAAGGATGGTGAATGAAAAGGAAACGTCCCTCGCCCGATCGGCCCAAAACCTACCAGCACCTGTTCTGAAGCAACTCATCCAATGCACGCGCAAACCGTCACAAACGCCTGATTTTCTGCAGCTATACAACAAGACACCACCTATGATTGTTCCCGCAGGCACAGGGGCGCTACCCAAGCAAGACGCCGAATGTGACCGAAAGGCCACAAGAGGGATGGCGCGGGAGCGGGGTTATCGGGCGGCCTCGGCAAGCCGCCGAGACCGATGCCGCACCGCAGCAATTCAAACGATTGTAGTCCTGTCCGAGCCCGTGCGACCCCTTTACAAGGCGCCACTGCCGGGGCAGAGAGATGCCGGTACCGGGGTGGGCAACCGGCTGCGACCGACTTCTCGCCTCGGCTTCATGAACCGCATGACGAAGGCAGGTATCACGATGACATCCACGCGCACGGAATCAGATACGTTCGGTCCCATCGAAGTGGCGAGCGACCGCTACTGGGGTGCCCAGGCCCAGCGCTCCCTTGGCAACTTCAAGATCGGCTGGGAAAAGCAGCCGCTGGCGATCGTCCGCGCGCTTGGCATCGTCAAGCAGGCCGCCGCCCGCGCCAACGTGGCGCTCGGCCGGCTCGACCCCACGCTCGGTGAAGCCATCATCAAGGCGGCGCAGGAGGTGATCGACGGCAAGCTCAACGACCACTTCCCGCTCGCCGTCTGGCAGACAGGATCCGGCACCCAGTCCAACATGAACGCCAACGAAGTCATCTCCAACCGGGCAATCGAGCTGCTCGGTGGCGTCATCGGCTCGAAGAAGCCGGTGCACCCGAACGATCATGTCAATATGAGCCAGTCGTCGAACGACACCTATCCGACGGCGATGCACATAGCCTGCGCCGAGCGGGTAATCCACGACCTTCTGCCGGCGCTCAAGCACCTGCACAAGGCGCTCGAGGAGAAGGTCAAGGCCTTCGACCACATCATCAAGATCGGCCGCACCCACACTCAGGACGCAACGCCGCTCACCCTCGGGCAGGAATTCTCCGGTTATGCGGCGCAGGTTGCCTCTTCGATCAAGCGGATCGAGATGACCCTGCCCGGCCTTTGCGAACTCGCCCAGGGCGGTACCGCCGTCGGCACCGGCCTCAATGCGCCGGTCGGCTTCGCCGAGAAGGTGGCGGAGGAAATCGCCGCGATCACCGGCATCGCCTTCACTTCCGCGCCGAACAAGTTCGAGGCGCTCGCAGCGCATGACTCGATGGTCTTCAGCCACGGCGCGATCAACGCGACCGCCGCCGCGCTCTTCAAGATCGCCAACGACATCCGCTTCCTGGGCTCCGGACCCCGCTCCGGCCTCGGCGAACTCGCGCTCCCGGAGAACGAGCCCGGCTCGTCGATCATGCCCGGCAAGGTCAACCCGACGCAGTGCGAGGCACTGACGCAGGTCTGCGTGCAGGTCTTCGGCAATCACGCCTCGCTTACCTTTGCGGGCAGCCAGGGCCATTTCGAGCTCAACGTCTACAATCCGCTGATGGCCTACAATTTCCTGCAGTCGGTACAGCTGCTTTCCGATGCGGCCATCTCCTTCACCGACAATTGCGTCGTCGGCATCGAAGCCCGCGAGGACAACATCAAGGCGGCACTCGACCGTTCGCTGATGCTCGTGACCGCGCTCGCACCGAAGATCGGCTACGACAACGCCGCCAAGATCGCCAAGACGGCGCACAAGAACGGCACGACGCTGCGCGAAGAGGCCGTTGGCGGCGGTTACGTGACGAACGAAGAGTTCGATGCGATCGTCCGCCCGGAAACGATGATCAGCCCGGCCTGATCGAAATTGATGGCCGCGGCCTGTTTGCGGCGCCGCGGCCACCTCTGTTTTTTCCTGCCCTCCGCTTCACTCTACCTAAATCATGGGTGCATCAATTCACTCAATTTGCATTTGTGCAGACAAGCATTTGTTAAGACTCCGAAAATCTTTTGCCCCTAAAAATAACAATCATTAGAGCCTATTAATTTTAGGGGTCTTGCAGATGCAGACGGCAACCTCGAACAGGACGCCGACGCCCGATGTTGCCTCGCAAATTACTCACGCGATGCGCATGATGGGCGTCGCGCCAATTCCGCGCAATTACGAGCTCTATTACGAGGCGTATCTCGGATCGAACCCGCAGCTCTCCAAGGAACTGGCGGGGCTCGGAAGTCGCGCCACGCAGGGCGAGCTCGACGAGATCGGAGCCCGCCATTTCAGCCATATCCACCATTCACGCGGCATCGAGCGCGCCCACAGCACGCTGGCCGCCAAGCTCTCCGAGCTTCTCAATCTTCTGAAGGACGAACAGTTCGCCCTCGAAACCTACAATCAGGTTCTCG
>JAPSJG010000084.1 GCA_031178305.1 Sinorhizobium sp. | reverse complement strand
ATCCGGTTTCCCACGATGTCGGATCACAAGATTGCACGCCAACGCGTGCCAGCAGGGGAACATCTGAAGACATTGACCGAGGCGGCGATCATCGCCCCGCAAAGGGCTTGGGGAAGGGGGCGGCTGGCTGTCAAGTGTCAAGGGGGGTGCACGCGCATCGCCGAGCTCTACCAGGAAGGCTGCGCCAAGATTCGCATGCCGAAGACCTTCGACGGCTCCATGGAAGCGGTGCTTATCAACTCCTCGGGTGGCGTCACCGGCGGCGACCGTCTGGCCTGGACCTTCGAGGCGGGCGAGGGGACGAGCCTCGCTTTGACGACACAGGCCTGCGAGAAGATCTACAAGGCAAGCACAGGCACGGCAGAGATCGAGACGCGCCTATCCGCCGCGGCCGGCGCTCGTATCGACTGGCTGCCCCAGGAAACGATCCTCTTCGATCGGGCCTCGTTGTCGCGCTCGCTGGAGGTCGACCTTGCGACCGATGCCGTGCTTCTCGCCGTCGAGGCGGTGCTGCTTGGCCGCAAGGCAATGGGTGAGGCAGTGCATGCCGGCCTCTTTCGCGATCGCTGGCGCGTGAGGAGCGGTGGCAAGCTGATCCACGCGGAAAATCTGGCGCTCGCCGACCAGGTAGCTCGACTTGCCGCGCGACCCGCCGTGCTTGGCGGCGCGGCCGCGTTTGCGACGCTCCTCTATGTGGCGCCGAATTGCGAAGCGATGCTTCCGAGGCTGCGCGCGGCGCTCGCACCAATGGCAGGATCGGGTGTCAGCTACTACAAGGTAGGCGGTCGCGACAAGCTTATTGCCCGCGTGGTCGCCGCCGATGGTTTCGCGCTCAGAAAAATCCTCATCCCGCTTATTTCGCACTTGCGTAAGGACGCATCTGTGCCGAGAGTCTGGACTCTCTGATCCCGCAATCAAACTGGACGGCGACGCATGAATCTCACCCCGCGCGAAAAAGACAAACTGCTGATTTCCATGGCGGCGATGGTCGCGCGCCGCCGGCTGGAGCGGGGGGTGAAGCTCAATCATCCCGAGGCGATCGCCCTCATCACCGATTTTGTCGTCGAAGGCGCGCGCGACGGCCGCTCCGTCGCCGAGTTGATGGAGGCGGGCGCGCATGTTCTGACGCGCGACCAGGTGATGGAAGGGATTGCGGAGATGATTCACGACATTCAGATCGAAGCGACCTTCCCGGACGGGACGAAACTGGTCACGGTCCACGAGCCCATTCGCTAAGTGCTCTTGAGGGGAGAATGGCATGATACCAGGGGAAATCATCGCAGCCGCCGGCGATATCGAGCTCAATGCCGGTCTTGAGACCGTCACTATCGAGGTCTCCAATTCCGGCGACCGGCCAGTGCAGGTCGGCAGCCATTACCATTTTGCGGAAACGAACCCTGGCCTGATCTTCGATCGCGCCACCGCGCATGGTATGCGCCTCGATATCCCTGCCGGCACGGCCGTACGCTTCGAGCCGGGCCAGACCCGGCAGGTCACGCTGATCCCGCTTTCGGGCAAGCGCGAGGTGTTCGGTTTCCGCCAACAGGTTATGGGCAAGCTTTGAACCGCGATTGCACATTCGCCGGGAGATAATCGTCTATGAGCCGCGTCATCATGATCGTGGGCAATGGCGAGGTGCCGGACGGTGCCGCCGCGACGATCGATGCCGCTGATGTGGTGATCCGCTTCAACGATTGCCGCTCGGTCGGAAAAGGCGGCAGCAGGACCGACATCGTGGCGGTCTGCAACACCGGTCGCCCGGCGCTCGCGATGCTCGGCGGCGGCCGCTGGAAGGCGAGCGAGCCGGTGCGGCAGGCGCGCGCGATCTGGAGCGTGCGCTCCGGCGCGAAATTCGCCTCGATGCGGGCGAAGCTTGCGGTGACGCACCCGGACCTCGACGATTTCTGCGACGACTATACGGCAGGCTTCGTAAGCTTCGCGCGAGCGACCGGCCGTCCCCACCGCGTCATTCCGGCCGAAAGGCAGGAGGGGCTGGAGCGCGATCTCGCCCGTTTCGAGCCGCCACCCTATGTCGTCCCGTCGAGCGGTCTCGTGGTGATCGCAGACGTCCTGTCGAGCTTTGCCGGCGACCGTGATGACATCGTTCTTGCCGGCTTCGGCCATAGCGGCTGGGAGTGGCATCCCTTTGCGACGGAGCGCCGCTATGTCGAGGCGCTCGCTGCCGAGGGTCGCCTTCGCCGCCTCGATCACTCCTCTTTCTCAGACTTGCCCCAAGGAGCCTGAACCATGTCCTACAAAATGTCGCGCGCGGCCTATGCCAACATGTTCGGTCCGACCGTGGGCGACAAGGTGCGGCTTGCCGATACGGAGCTCTTCATCGAGGTCGAGAAGGACTTCACCACCTATGGCGAAGAGGTGAAGTTCGGCGGCGGCAAGGTCATCCGCGACGGCATGGGCCAAAGCCAGGTGACGCGCGCCGCCGGCGCCGTCGATACGGTGATCACCAACGCGCTCATCGTCGACCATTGGGGGATCGTAAAGGCCGATATCGGCCTCAAGGACGGCCGGATCGCCGCAATCGGCAAAGCCGGCAATCCGGATACCCAGCCGGGCGTGAACATTATCGTCGGCCCCGGCACCGAGGCGATCGCCGGTGAGGGCAAGATCGTCACTGCCGGCGGCATGGACGCCCATATTCACTTCATTTGCCCGCAGCAGATCGAAGAGGCGCTGATGAGCGGGCTGACTTGCATGCTTGGCGGCGGCACGGGACCGGCGCATGGGACGCTCGCCACCACTTGCACGCCGGGGCCCTGGCACATCGCCCGGATGATCGAAGCGGCGGACGCCTTTCCGATGAATCTCGCCTTTGCCGGCAAGGGCAATGCCTCGCAGCCCGGCGCGCTCGTCGAAATGGTGATGGGCGGCGCCTCCTCGCTGAAGCTGCACGAGGATTGGGGCACGACGCCGGCGGCGATCGACTGCTGCCTCTCGGTTGCCGACGAATACGACGTGCAGGTGATGATCCACACCGATACGCTGAACGAGAGCGGCTTCGTCGAGGATACGATCGCGGCAATCAAGGGGCGGACGATCCACGCCTTCCACACGGAAGGGGCGGGTGGCGGCCATGCGCCGGACATCATCAAGATCTGCGGCCAACCGAATGTCATTCCCTCCTCGACCAACCCGACCCGGCCCTACACGCTCAACACGGTGGCAGAGCATCTCGACATGCTGATGGTCTGTCACCATCTGTCGCCGTCGATCCCGGAAGACATCGCCTTTGCCGAGAGCCGTATCCGCAAGGAGACGATCGCGGCGGAGGATATCCTGCACGATATCGGTGCCTTCTCGATCATCTCCTCCGACAGCCAGGCCATGGGGCGTGTCGGCGAAGTGGCGATCCGCACATGGCAGACCGCCGACAAGATGAAGCGGCAGCGGGGTCGGCTGAAAGAGGAGACGGGCGACAACGACAATTTCCGCGTCAAGCGTTACATCGCCAAATACACGATCAACCCAGCGATCGCCCAAGGCCTCAGCCACGAGCTCGGCTCGCTCGAAGTCGGCAAGCGCGCCGATCTCGTCCTCTGGAATCCGGCTTTCTTCGGCGTCAAGCCGGACCTGGTTCTGGTCGGCGGCACGATCGCCGCGGCCCCGATGGGCGACCCCAATGCCTCCATCCCGACGCCGCAGCCGGTACATTACCGTCCGATGTTCGGCGCCTATGGCAAGAGTCTCACCAATTCGTCCGTCACTTTCGTCTCCCAGGCTTCGCTAGATGCGGGGCTTGCGGGCAGGCTCGGCGTCGCCAAGGAATTCGTCGCCGTCCAGAACACCCGCGGCGGCATCGGCAAGGCGGCGATGATCCACAATAGCCTGACGCCGCATATCGAGGTCGATCCCGAGACCTACGAGGTGCGTGCGGACGGGGAGCTCTTGACCTGCGAGCCTGCGACGGTACTGCCGATGGCGCAGCGCTATTTCCTGTTCTGAGCTGATCCTGCGCATTTTTGCAGCCATGCGCCATGTGCAAGGCTGCTATGCGAAGGTGCCTTTGATGCTGCACTGCAGCCCAATCTCCTGTAGGAAGGGCGCTCGCTTTCCGCCGGGCGTTTTCCTCCCAAGACTCGACGCCCGGGCAGCTATCACAAGGAGAAGATGATGCTCGGCAGAAAAGTTCCTGCAGTGACCTTCCGCACCCGCGTCCGCGACGAATCCGTCGGCGGCTCCAATCCGTTCCGCTGGCAGGATGTGACCTCGGACGACTATTTCGCAGGCAAGCGCGTGGTGCTGTTTTCGCTGCCGGGGGCATTCACCCCGACCTGCTCGACCTATCAGCTTCCGGACTTCGAGAAGCTCGCGCCGGAGTTCCGCACGCTCGGCGTCGATGAAATCTATTGCGTCTCGGTCAATGACGCCTTCGTCATGAATGCCTGGGGCAAGTCGCAGGGCCTCGAAAACGTCAAGCTGATCCCGGATGGTTCGGGTGAGTTCACCCGCAAGATGGGCATGCTGGTCGCCAAGGACAATCTCGGCTTCGGCATGCGCTCCTGGCGCTATGCCGCCGTCGTCAACAATGGCATCGTCGAGGAATGGTTTGAAGAGGAGGGCTATTCCGACAATTGCGACGGCGATCCCTACGGCATTTCATCGCCGCAGAACATCCTTGCGGCACTGAAGTCGCAGAAGATTGCTGCCTGATCGCGATTGAGTGAATCGGCAAGGCCCCGGCTGCCGCAAGCAGGCTTTCGAAGGTCGTTTGGATTTTCGGCTCCCTGCTGGCGCCGGGGCTTTTTCTTGCTACAGTGATCAAGAGCATGCCGAGGTCGAATGGTTTACGTTATCGCACATCTGAAGGCGCATGCGGGCAAGGGCGATAAGGTCGTGACACTTGCAGCGCCGCTCATCGAAGCCACCCGCAAGGAAGCTGGCTGCATCAGCTATGAACTTTATCGTAAGGCGGCTGAACCGGACACGCTTGTCTTCGTCGAGTCCTGGAGGGATAGGGCAGCCGTCGACGCGCATTTCTCCGAGCCGCATCTGAAGGCTTTTCAGGCGGCGATGGCGGAACTGCTCGCCGAGGTCCGCATCGAGGTGATCCACCCGGAGAAGGTCGAGGAAATCTGACGTGCCATACCGTTCGACCGCAGTCCTTTCGCCCGGATCCGCCGACAGGGCACCGCTTCACCGCGTGACTTTGACCCATGACCAGCGGCATCTGCGGCGCAAGCTCCTGCATCTCGAAAATGACGATGTGGTGATGCTCGACTTGAAGGAGCCGGTGATGCTCGCCGATGGCGATCTCCTGGTGCTGGAGGGCGGCGGCTATATCGAGGTGAAAGCTGCGGAGGAAGCGCTCTTCGAGATTCGTCCGCGCGACAGGCTGCACCTGATCGAACTCGCCTGGCATCTCGGCAATCGGCACCTGCCCGCGGCGGTCGAGGAGGGGCGGATCCTGATTGCCCGTGACCCGGTGATCCGCGCGATGCTTGAGGGTCTGGGCGCGATAGTGAGCGAAGTGGTAGAACCTTTCCACCCGTTGCGCGGCGCCTATCACGGCACGAGCGGCGATCATTACCATCATCATGGCCACGGCGGCGATCACCACCACCATGGCTGAACACGCCGATACGCAGGCGCTGGTCCGTCTCGTCACCTGGCTCTCTCCTGCCTTTCCCGTTGGCTCCTTTTCCTATTCCGGGGGGCTGGAGCAGGCGGTTCACGACGGACTCGTGAAGAACGCCGACGACCTGCGGCTGTGGCTCGACACGATCATGCGTCGCGGCGGGCTTTGGAACGATGCGCTGTTGTTGGCCGAGAGCTATCGCAGCTACGACAATGCGCAGCGATTAAAGGCCGCCGCGGAGCTCGCGGAGGCACTCGCCGGTTCGCGCGAACGGCACATGGAAACAATGCTGCTCGGCGAGGCTTTCATCGTCGCCGCCGGCCACTGGCCGCATCCGGTGCTTGAATTTCTGGGAGCAACGGCTGCCTATCCGGTGGCGGTGGGCGCGGTCGCGGGCGCACATCGCACCGGGATGGTAGCGGCGCTCGCCGCATTTCTCAACGCAAGCGCCTCGAATGCGGTCTCGGTCGCCATTCGCTGCGGCATTGCGGGTCAGCGGGATGGCGTCGGCGTGCTTGCGGGGCTGGAGGCTGCGATTTCAGAGGTAGCGACACTGGCCGCGCGCGGCTCCCTCGACGATCTTGGCTCGGCCGCGATAATGGCCGATATTGCCTCCTTGAGACACGAAACTCTGCATTCGCGCCTGTTTCGCTCCTGATGCATGTCGGCCATGCATTAAAGCGATCCTTGGCGCATCGAAAGGACATGGAAATGCCATCGAAAAACGGGCCTCTTCGGGTCGGCATCGGCGGTCCGGTCGGTTCCGGCAAGACGGCGCTGACGGACAAGCTCTGCAAGGCGATGCGCGAGAAGTATTCGGTCGCGGTCGTCACAAACGACATCTATACCAAGGAGGATGCTGAAGCGCTGGTGCGGATGCAGGCACTGTCTTCCGATCGGATCGTCGGCGTCGAGACCGGAGGCTGCCCGCACACAGCAATCCGCGAGGACGCCTCGATCAACCTGCAGGCAATCGCCGACCTCAACCGTCGCATTCCCGACCTCGACGTGGTTTTCATCGAATCGGGCGGCGACAATCTGGCGGCGACCTTTTCGCCCGATCTGGCGGACTTGACGATCTATGTGATTTCCGTCTGCCAGGGCGAAGAAATCCCGCGTAAGGGCGGCCCGGGAATTACCAAATCCGACCTGCTGGTCATCAACAAGAAGGACCTGGCCCCTCATGTCGGCGCCGATCTCGAGGTGATGGAGCGCGACGCCGCGCGCATGCGGGCCGAGAAGCCCTTCGTATTCTCCGACATGAAACGCGGGGACGGCATCGACCGGATCGTCGAGTTTTTGACAGTGCACGGCGGGCTCTGAACCGGCTGCTTGCACGTCACGGCTGGCGTGCGTCAGAACTCCTTGGGCGCCTGCCGGTCGCGGATTTTGATCACGCGTCCGTTCGAAAGTGTCCGCGCCCCATTATGGGCGCGGATTACGCAGGCGCTCATTCGGCGGCAAGCGCCGGATGGCTGATGACCTTGCGGTCGGATTTGCCGCGCCGTTCGGCCTCGAGTGCCTTGATGCGCTCCTCGAGGCTCTCGATCGTGCTGCCCTGTTCGGCGGCGAGCCTGGTGAGCGCCTCGCGGGCGAGCGGCAGGTCTTCCTCGTCCTTTCTGCCGACGAAGCGGCCGAATATCCAGGCAAGTAGCCGCGACAGGTCGTCCATGATTAGAAAGAAGGAGGGCACGACGACGAGGCTGAGCACGGTCGAGACGATGATGCCGCCGATCACGGCGATCGCCATCGGCGCGCGGAAGGAGCCGCCTTCACCGACGCCGAGTGCCGAAGGCAGCATGCCCGCGGACATGGCGATCGACGTCATGACGATCGGACGGGCACGCTTGCGACCGGCTTCGACCATCGCCAGCGTCCGGTCCATGCCGTGGTGCATCATCTCGATACCGAAATCGACAAGCAGGATAGCATTCTTGGTGACGACGCCCATCAGCATCAATATGCCGATGAGAACAGGCATGGAGAGCGCATTCTGCGTCAGGATCAGGCCCGCAGCCACGCCGCCAATTGCAAGCGGCAGCGAGAGCAGGATGGTGAAGGGTTGGATCACATCCTTGAACAGCAGGATGAGCACGACCAGCACCATCATCAGGCCGAGCAGCATGGCATTGCCGAAGCTTTGCTGCATCTCCGCCTGAACCTCGGCATCGCCGCTTTCGCGGAACTCGACGGTCGCCGGCAGCTTCGCTTCGGCGGCGATCTCCCTGAAGCGAGCCGACGCGGTGTCGAGTGCGACGCCGACCGGCAGATCGGCGCCAAGCTTGACAACGCGGTAGCGGTCGTAGCGCTTAATGGAACTCGGCCCTTCCGAATAGTTGATGTCGGCGACACTCGAGAGCGGAACCGTGGCGCCGGACGCTGTCTGGACTTTCAGGTTCCGGATCGCGGCCAAATCCGTGCGGAAATCGCGATCGAGCTGGACCCGGATCGGAATCAAACGGCCGTCGAGCGCAATCTTCGTGAGTTGCGCGTCGATATCGCCGATGGTGGCTACGCGGATGACCTCGGCAATCTGCGCGGTCGTGATGCCAAGGCGCGACATTTGTTCGTCACGCGGCCGGATCTGCAATTCCGGCCGCGGCAGCGCGCCGTCGGGGCTTACATTTGCAAGAAGCGGATCTCTGCGCAGTTCGGCTTCCAGGATGGCGACAGCCTTGTCCAGATCCGCCTCGTTACTGGAAAGCAGGTTGAACGACAGGTCGCGCTCGCCGCGATCATTAAGCTTGGTTACGCGAACGTCCGGAATTTCCTGGAGCCGAGTGTAGATTTCCTTTTCGATCTGCGACTGCGGCTTCGTGCGGCCTGCCGGCGCCAACTTTGGCAAATACTGCCCGATCAGCGGTGTTCGGCCGATCACGTCGTTGACCACCTTGTTGAGGAGGGAGTGGTCGAGCTTTTGCAGGAGTACGGTTACCGCAGCGCGCCGCAACTCGAGATCGCCCTTCGGCGAGGCGCCGCCGAGCACGAAGACGTCTTCGACCCCTTCGATGTCCTTGATCCGGTTATAGATCTCTGTCGTTGTGCGCTCGGTATCCGCGAGCATTGCGTCCGGAGGCAGCTCGATCGACAGGCTGACGCGCGAATTGTCTTCCGGCGGCAGGAAACTGCCCGGCACGAAGACGACGAGTGCGACCACGGAGCCGACCGTGAGGACGATCGCGGCAAGCAGCGTTGAATAGCGCGTGTACCAGCGCTTCGTGGTGAATCGCACGACGCGCGTATATTGGCGCATCATGAAGCCTTCGTCGCCGTGATGACCGCCCACGTCCGTCGGCTTCATCAGATAGGCCGCCATCACCGGCGTGATCAGCCGCGCAACCAGGAGCGAGAAGAAGACGGCGACGGCGACCGTCAGGCCGAACTGGATGAAGTACTGCCCTGGGACGCCCGGCATGAAGGAGACGGGGACGAAGACGGCGATGATGGTGAAGGTCGTGGCTATGACGGCGAGGCCGATCTCGTCCGCGGCGTCGATCGCAGCACGATACGGCGTCTTGCCCGTATGGATGTGCCGCTCAATGTTCTCGATCTCGACGATCGCATCGTCGACGAGGATGCCGGTCGCGAGCGTCATCGCCAGGAAGCTGACGAGGTTCAGCGAGAAACCGAGAAGTTCCATCACCCAGAAGGTGGGGATGGCGGAGAGTGGCAGGGCGACTGCGGCGATCAGCGTGGCGCGCCAATTTCGCAGGAACAGCATCACGACGATGACGGCGAGGAGCGCGCCCTCCATCAGCGTATGGATCGCCGCCTCGTAATTTCCGTAGGTGAAATAAACCGAGTCGTCGACCATCTCGATGGCGACGTCCGGATGCTTCGTGCGGATCTCGTCGAGCGTCCGGGCGACCGTTTCGGCCACCGTCACTTCGCTCGCCCCCTTGGCGCGGAAAACGGCGAAGGTCACGCCGGGGTGGCCGTTGAAGCGCGAAAAAGATTTCGGCTCCTCATAGGTGTCGGTCACGGTGCCGAGTTCCGACAGGCGCACGAAGCGGCCATTCGGCAACGAGATCATCGTGTTGGCGAGGCTTGCCACATCGCGCGTATCGCCCAACGTGCGGATCGCCTGTTCGCTGCCGCCGACCTGACCGCGGCCGGAGCCGAGATCGAGATTCATGCGGCGGAGCTGCCCGTTGACGTCGGCGGCCGTGATCCCGAACGAATTCAACCGATCCTCATTGAGCTCGATGCGGATTTCGCGGTCGGAACCGCCATAGCGGTCGACACGGCCGATGCCGCTCTTGCCCTGGATCGCGCGCTTGATCGTGTCGTCGACGAACCAGGAGAGCTCTTCGAGCGTCATGCCGGGCGAGGAGACCGAAAAGGTCTGGATTGCCTGGCCTTCGACATCGATCTTTGAGACGATCGGCTCGTCTATCGTCGTCGGCAAATCGCCGCGAATGCGGTCGATTGCGTCCTTGACGTCCTGAACGGCTTGAGTTGTCGGCACCTCCATGCGGAAGATGACCGCGGTCGTGGAACTGCCGTCGGTGATCGTCGACTCGATGTGATCGACGCCGGAGATGCCGGCGACTGCATCCTCGATCTCTTTGGTGACTTGCGTCTCGAGTTCGGCCGGTGCCGCCCCGCTCTGTGTGACGGCGATGGAAACGATCGGCACGTCGATGTTCGGGAAGCGGGTGATCGGCAGCGAATTAAAGGACTGCCAGCCAAGCACCACAAGCACGAAAAACGCCAGGATCGGCGCGACCGGATTACGGATGGACCAGGCGGAGAAGTTCATGGTCTCTTTTCCCGTCAATTGGTTATCGGCTGGGCCGGCTTGACCGGATTGATGCGATCGCCGTCGCGCACATAGGCGCCGGCCTTTGCGACCGCCTGCTCGCCCGGTTCAAGACCGGAGAGGATTTCGACGAACTGCCCGTCCTGAATGCCGGTCGTCACCGGCGTGAGGTGAACGATGCCGTCTTTGACCTTGCGGACGATCGACTTGCCGTCCTCTGCTGTAACAGCGGTTTGCGGCAGAACCACCGTCTGTTTTTGCTCTACGATAATGGTCGCACTCGCATACATGCCGACGCGGGCTTCCGCCGTGTCGGCGAGGGTGATGTGCACCGTGCCAAGGCGGGTCTGCGGGTCGACGGTCGGCGCTATCAATCGGATCTTGCCTTCGACGGTCCTGCTGCTGCCGGCGAGCTTGACCGTTGCGGGCTGCCCGACGGCAAGCTTGATGACGTCGGCCTCGGTCACCTCGGCCTTCATCTCGATTGCACCGTCACGGATGATCGCAAAAAGCGGCTGGCCGCTGCCGTTGGCGATCGCGCCGACCTTGGCGTTCTTGGCGGAAACGACGCCGGTGACGGGTGCCTTGA
>JAPSJG010000083.1 GCA_031178305.1 Sinorhizobium sp. | reverse complement strand
CGTGACCTTCGACGAATGCCACCTGATTGGCGTCGATGCCGCTGTTCTCGTAAACCGACCGCAGCAAATTGGCTTGCGCCTCGCGCGACGGCAGCGAGATGCCGTTGGTGCGGCCGGCGGAATTGACTCCGGTGGCGACGATCTTCGCATAGCTTCTGTCCCGTTCGCGGCGGGCGCGGTCGGAGCGACGCAGGATGAACACGACGCCGCCTTCGGCGCGTACGTAGCCGGCGCCGTCATTGTCATAGGCGCGGCAGAGCCCTTCGGGCGACAGCATCCGCGCTTGCGCGAACCCGACGAAGGGCAGGGGATGGGCAAGCACATTGACCCCGCCGACGATCGCCGTGTCGATCTCGCCGGCGGTGAGCGCCCGCATCGCCTGGTCGAGGGCGACCAGCGAGGAGGAACAGGCAGTATCCACCGTCATGCTCGGGCCGCTCAACCCGAACACGTGGGAAATGCGGTTCGAGACGATCGAGAGCGTGTTGCCGGTCATGAAATAGGGTCCGGCCGCGGCCGGATCCTCGACCGTCAGATTGGCATGGTCAAGGCTGGAGGCACCGACATACACGCCGACATTTTCGCCATGCAGCGACGCGATCGAGATGTTTGCGTCCTCAAGTGCGCGCCAGGCGAGCTGCAACAATACGCGCTGCTGCGGATCCATGTAAATGGCTTCGCGCTGCGACATGCCGAAGACGGCGGGATCAAAATCATAGATCTGGTCCAGAACGCCGGCGGCAAACGTATAGGTCTTTCCCTGCGTTCCCAAGGCGGGATGCCAAAATCGGGCGAGGTCCCAGCGGTCGGCGGGAACTCTGGACACGGTGCACATGCCCTGGCGGAGAATTTCGAATAGCGCCTGCGGCGATTGCGCTCCAGGAGCCAGGCATGCACGCCCAATGATTTCAACTGTCATGTATGATCGAACGCTCTGAACTGCCGTTTAAATTGTTCTAGTCCATTGCAATGCCGAACGTAAATTGCAACGGAGCGGATATTTTCCCTGGGTGATTTTCCCCGCCGTATTCCCTCTTAGTATTAGCGAGCTTTTAACTCATACCGCCTAGCTTTCAACCCCGAAGGCCTAGATATCCGCCTCGTAATCTTCATCCAAGACAATTACGGCGACAGTCTGTAATCGATTTGAGGGCGGTATGGCCGGTAAGGCGCAGTGCCGAATATTTTGGCTGCCTCGGCCGGGGGTGACTTGTTGTGAGACGGCGATTGTGCTTTTCAGGGACTGGCGGATTCCCTGCCAGGGAAAGATGCGGCGCCGATATCCGAATGGAATCATCGCCGTGCCGAATACTGGAGTGACGTAGTGAAACGTGTGACTGCCCTTCTGCTTTGTACCGCGCTTGCGGGATGTCAGGCCGTACCGGGCGAGGGGCCCCTGAGCAGCGACATCGTGGCGGAGGCCGGCCAGTCCGGCACCGAGATCGGTAGAAGGAACGCCACCGTCTTCGATATTGTCGATGTCGATGGCCAGTCCGCGCGGCTCGTTTCCGACTACGTGGCGACGACGCTCAGCCGCCGATTCGGAATCGGTGGCGGCGTTGGCCAGGTCGTGATCGGCGTTGGCGACCAGTTGAAGGTTACTATCTTCGAAGCCGGCAGCGACGGGCTGTTCTCCACAACGGAATCGAAGCAGACGAGCATCGACCTCGTCGTCCAGCCGGATGGCAAGGCGGCCATTCCCTACGTCGGCTCGGTCAGGTTCGCAGGCCTGACGCTCGAGCAGGCGCGTCAGGCGATCCTCGATGCGCTCAGGCAGAAGGCGGTGGAGCCGGACGTGATCGTGACGAGCACCTCGACGGCCTCGCGCATCGTGACCGTTTCCGGTGCGGTTGGCCGTCCGTCGGTCGTGCCGCTCAATCTCGTCAGCGAGACCATCAACGAAGTCATTGCCAAGGCCGGCGGCCCGTCGGCCCAGCCCTACGAGACCTATGTCACGCTCGTGCGCGGCAAGAAGACCGGGACGGTGCTTCTGAAGTCGATCATCGAAAGCCCGTCGGAAAACATCCATGTCAAGCCGGGCGACCAAATTTTCGTCACGCGAGACCCGCGTACCTTCACAATTCTGGGTCAGGTCCGCGCGAACCAGCGGGTCGAGTTCGGCTCCAACGATCTGAACTTGCTCGAGGCCGTGGCGCTTGCGGGCGGCGGCTCCGACCGGACGGTCGATGCGAAGGGCTATTTCGTCTTCCGCTACGAGGAGCCGGACATCGTCATGAGCCTGCTCGGTGAGGACCGCTTCCATGCAATGCTCAAAAAGGGCATGAAACCCGACAGCGTCGGCCGCTACCCTATGGTCTACCGTTTCGACATGACGAACCCCGACAGCCTGATCGTCGGTCAGACCTTCCCGATCAAGAACCGTGACGTGATCTATGCGTCTCGCCACCCCTCGGTCGACATTACCAAGTTCATGGAATTCATCGCGAGACCGATCGGCATCGCGAATTCCGGCGTCAATGTCGCGGACAATATCAACGATCTCGGCAATTGAGGTCGGAGGCGCCCGGCGCCTCCACCTGAGCCTCCGTCGCGGCTGCGCGGTGAACATGCTTGCCGCCTAGCGCGTTATATGCTTGATCTTGCGTCTAAATCGATTTTGGCGATCGTCGGCTTAGCTCTGGCGGATCGCGAGGAGGGCCCATGGCTAAGGACGCCTTGATCGTCATCGACATTCAGAATGACTTTTGCCCTGGCGGCGCCCTTGCGGTCGAGGGCGGCGATGAAATCGTACCAGCGGTCAATCGCCTGATCGATCAGGCGCGGCACGTCATCCTCACACAGGACTGGCACCCTGCCGGGCATTCGAGCTTTGCGTCCAGCCATCCCGGCATGGCGCCATTCGAGACGATAACGATGCCCTATGGCGAGCAGACGCTTTGGCCGGATCATTGCGTACAGGGAAGCAAGGGCGCCGACTTTCACCCCGGCCTCAGATGGACGACGACGGAACTGGTCGTGCGGAAGGGCTTCCGCGCGGAGATCGACAGCTATTCGGCCTTCTTCGAGAACGACCACAAGACCCCGACCGGCCTCGCCGGCTGTCTACGCGAACGCGGCATCACGGAAGTCCAGCTCTGCGGTCTCGCGACCGATTTTTGCGTCGCCTTCTCCGCGCTTGATGCCGTCGCCCAAGGCTTTTCGACGTCCATAGTGCTCGACGCCTGCCGTGGCATCGACCTGAACGGCTCGGTTGCGGCGATGACGGCACGCATGCGCGATGCCGGCGTCAATCTGATCTAGTCTAGAGCATTTTGCAGTCAGGCGGCATCGCCTGGCGTCGTACAAATGCGGCGAGAACAAGAGGGATAGAGCAGTGGCGCGACAGCATGTGAGCGCATCCCGCTCCAGCCCCGCCGCGGTGGGATCGGGAAGTGCCGTTTACGGTTTCTTTGTCAGAATCTGCTGTGGCTTTTGGAACCGATTGCGCTGCCCTTCGGGGCCGTCCGCTCGAGATCCGCAGTCCAGAAGGAGCGTTGTCTGAGATGCCAAAGACCGATATTGCGCGACGGGTCTATAATCATGCCTGGAAACTCGATCCGATCATCCGCAGCCTCTTGGACACGGATTTCTACAAGCTTCTGATGCTGCAGATGATCTGGAAGCTCTATCCGGACGTCGATGCGACCTTTTCTCTGATCAACCGCACCAAGACCGTGCACCTTGCCGAGGAGATCGACGAGCAGGAACTCCGTGACCAGCTCGACCACGCGCGCACCCTGCGCTTTACCAAAAAGGAGATGATCTGGCTGGCGGGTAACACGTTCTACGGCCGCAACCAGATTTTCTCCCCGGATTTCCTTGCCTGGCTCGCCAAGTTCCGCCTGCCTGATTACGAGCTGTCGCGGCGCGAAGGCCAGTTCGAGCTGACCTTCCGTGGCCGCTGGGTCGAGACGACGATGTGGGAAATACCGGCGCTCGCGATCATCAACGAATTGCGCTCGCGCGCGGCTATGAAGGGTCTTGGGCCCTTCACGCTCGACGTGCTCTATGCGCGCGCCAAGGCCAAGATGTGGTCGAAGGTCGAGCGGCTCAGGCAATATCCGAACCTGCGCATTTCCGACTTCGGCACGCGCCGCCGCCACAGCTTCTTATGGCAGCGCTGGTGCGTGGAGGCACTGAAGGAAGGCATCGGTGCGTCCCTCACGGGCTCGAGCAACGTGCTTCTCGCCATGGATACCGATCTGGAGGCGCTCGGTACCAACGCGCACGAGTTGCCGATGGTGGCGGCGGCGCTCGCCCGCAACGACGAGGAGCTTGGCGCCGCCCCCTACAAAGTTCTGCAGGATTGGAACCGGCTCTACGGTGGCAATCTCCTGATTGTGCTGCCGGATGCGTTCGGCACCGCGGCCTTTTTGAGAAACGCGCCGAACTGGGTTGCCGATTGGACCGGCTTCAGGCCGGACAGCGCCCCGCCGATCGAGGGCGGCGAGAAGATCATTGCCTGGTGGAAGAAGATGGGCCGCGACCCGCGGGAAAAGCTCTTGATTTTCTCCGACGGCCTCGACGTCGACACGATCATCAAGACCTACCGCCATTTCGAAGGGCGCGTGCGCATGAGTTTCGGTTGGGGAACCAACCTTACCAATGATTTTGCCGGTTGCGCGCCGACGGAAATCAGCGGGCTCAACCCAATCTCGATCGTCTGCAAGGCCAGCGAAGCCAACGGCCGCCCGGCCGTCAAGCTCTCTGACAATCCGCGCAAGGTCATAGGCGAGCCTGCCGAGGTGGAGCGCTACATGAAATTCTTTGGCACCGACGATTTCGTCGAACAGACCGTTCGTGTCTGACCTGCGCAAGCCGCCTAAAAAGAAACCGGCGCGAGCCGGTTTCGAGAAGGGGAGTTGAGTTTGCGAGTGTCCATCATCGCACCCCCAGATTTAGCAGTAGAATCTTAAGTTCCCGTTAAGGTCGCGAGCCGAACGGGCCTCAGAGCGGCGCCTTGCGTGGGGCGCGCAAGCGACGGAATTTGGATGCGTCCAGCCGCAATCGTATGACTTATTGGGGTACCTCACTATTTTCTTGAATTTCCCCTGAAATACCCCATGATGGCGCACATTGAGGTACACCTTGGGAGGGGTTCGTGCGTCAAGCCTATTCACCACATGACGTAGACGTTATGCGGGGAGCACTCGATATTTGGTGCGCTCTGCACAACGTCGGGAAGGATGGCGCAGAAGCCAACAGGGCCGCTCGGCGCATTCTCGACCTGATGGGGCAGAAGAAATGCTCCTGCGACGAGCTCCTGGCTCGGATGGGCGACTTCACGCCGGACCCGCATCACCGACATTCCTGATAGCGGCTACATTTCTGGATGAGCGGTGGCAACGCAAGCCTTGAAAGGCGAGCGGGGGCGAGCCGTTGCGTCAAAGGCAGTGACGAGTTCCAGTGGAGCCAAGCGTCAGGCGTGCGGCAACGCGCCGCTCGGCCGTCAGCGCGGTATCGATGAGGTGATCTCGCCGGAAACGGCGGCATTTGCCTCCGCCCGATATTGAGACAGAGCAACATGGAGAATGCCGCTGACGGCAATCGAAACGGCGAGAACGGCGACCGTTGCGCCCAGACCCGATTTGATCATGCCCTGTCCTCCGAATTCACGCGATCTGCTTCGTCCGTAAGAACGCAAGATCGGGATAATCCTGTGGCGATGCTCCGTCTGTTCCCCGGGTAACGTTGCTTTTGGTTAACGAAAGGTTGACCCCTTGGCGGCGCCCGTACGGTCGCCCCCAAGAAGCAGCCGACAAGAGCGGTGGATCTGCCCCGCCATCGATGTGGCGCGGCCATGTTTTAAACATGTTTCTCGCAACCACTCGCCGACAATTACGTTATGGGCGGAAGGCAAGGAGGCCTACAATGAAGATTGCCGGCTTGGTGCTCACCCTCATTGGAGCGATGACGGTCGCCGCCGGGACGGCTGCAGCTGATCCCTGGAAAGACGAAAGCGGTCACGGACGATGATTCCTCGCTACCATGAGCGCGATCATTGGAATCCTCGGCGCTGCTATCGCGAGCATAGGTACCGCAGCGCCCACAAAGAGGAATATCGGCGCGGCAACTGCAAGATCGAGCGCAAGTGGGACGCCGACGAATATAAGGAAGAGATCAAGTGCAAGCGCGGCCGCTGGGCTCCAGCCTATTATGATCTATACTGATCCGCTACGCGCCGCGGGACTTCTCACTGCGGGCGCTCAGATGCCAACAGCAGACGAAGACGTGTGCCTCCTGGATGCTTCGTCCAGGGGGAGCGGCTGATCGGGAGCTCGGATGGCGGAAAGCGAAGTCGCGCCGGACGATCGGGAGGACAAGCGGGCGGAAAGGCCTCTGTTCGATCGCGACCGCTCATCCAAGGAGCAAAGCCCGGGTTTCGCCAAGACGAGGAAGGCCTTTGCCGGACTGGCACGCGCCCTCACGAGACTTGGCCGAGCTCTTCGCGAGGAGGTACCCCCGGCTGTGCGCAGCACGGCCGGAAGAATCGGCGCGGGGTTCATTTCCCTCCGCGGCCGACAGAGAAATAATCGGAAGCCGTCTACCTTGAAAGTGGCTTCAGCAGTTCACTCATCGCCGAAAAGGTTGCGAGGCGGGCGCTGGAGAGAAGGCGATTCAAGCGGCAATCACAGCCCAACAGGAAGGATGTTGGCGCGCAGTGCCCTGACCGGAAGCGCGGCATTCCTTGTATTTCTGATCGCCGTCTTCGCCTGGGCCTTGGCGGATGTTCCCTGGGACGAAATTGCCGATGGCTCGCTGAAGCCGGTCGTGGTGCTTGAAACGGCGGACGGCAAGCCCTTGGTGAGCCAGGGACCGATTCAGGGCCCCTATGCGGCGCGAGAGGACTTTCCGCAGCACCTCATCGATGCCGTCCTCGCGAGGGAGGATCGCCGCTTCTATGCACATTCCGGCATCGATCTGAGGGGCATCGCTCGGGCAATCTATGCGAATCTGGGGGCGGGCGCAGTCGTTCAAGGCGGCAGCACGATCACGCAGCAGCTGATCAAGATCCTCTACCTGGAGCGGGAGCGCACCTGGAAGCGAAAGATACAGGAGGCGGTGATCGCCTTCTGGCTGGAGCGCAAGCTCGGCAAGGACGAGATACTCACCCGCTATCTGAACAATATCTATTTGGGCGCGGGTGCGACCGGCGTGCCGGCCGCCGCCCGTATTTATTTCGACAAGGACGTGCACGAGCTCAATCTCGGCGAGTCGGCAATGCTCGCAGGCATCATCCGCGCCCCTTCGCAGCTCAATCCGCTTGCCAATCCGGAGGGCGCCCGCAGCCAAGCGGACTCGGTCCTCGAAGCCATGCGCAAAGGAGGCACGATCACGGCAGAACAGGCCGAGACGGCGCGCGCGGAATTTGCCAGCCTTCAGCCGACGACGCCGGCGACGCGTTCCGGCAGCTGGTTTTCGGATTGGGTCATGCAGGATGCGCGCGAACTCGCAGGTCCCTATCGCGGCACCATCAGGATCAGGACGACGATGGTAGCGAGGCTGCAGGCGATCGCCGAAAAGGTCATGGCCGACGCGCTCAAGCGGGAAGGCGCAAAGGTTGGCGCCTCGCAGGCGGCTCTGGTGGCGATGACGCCACAGGGCGCCGTGGTCGCCATGGTCGGCGGGCGCGACTATTCGAAGAGTACTTTCAACCGCGCGGTCTCGGCCATGCGCCAGCCTGGCTCGGCCTTCAAGCTTTTCGTCTACTACGCTGCGCTCAAGGCCGGCCTCACCCCCTTCGATCCGATCGATGATGCGCCGATCGACATCGGCGGCTGGTCGCCGGAGAATTTCGGCGGCGGCTATAACGGTCCGGTCAGCATAGCGGAAGCCTTCGCGCGCTCGCTGAACGCGGCCACCGTTGCCTTGGCGATGGAGGTCGGGATCGACCGGGTCGTCGAGGCCGCGCGGGAACTCGGGATCGACGCAGAGCTTATCGACAACCCGAGCCTTGCGCTCGGCTCCTCGGAAGTGAACCTGCTCGATCTGACGGGCGCCTACGCGTCCGTTCGAGCCGGCCGGGCGCCGATCGAGCCCTGGGGCATCGTGTCCCTGCACGCCGACGGTCAGCCACAGGCCTTCCGCGTCGGTCCGTCCAGAAGGCCGACGACCGACATCAGCCAGTATCGGCCAGACCTCGTCGGCTTGTTGAGGCTGGTCGTTGCGCGCGGAACCGGCCGCGAAGCCGATATCGGAGCGCCGGCCGCCGGCAAGACCGGCACCAGCCAGAACCACCGCGACGCCTGGTTCATCGGCTTCACCGAGCCGCTGATCGTCGGCGTGTGGGTCGGCAACGACGACGAGAAGCCGATGAATGACGTCACCGGCGGCAAGCTGCCTGCCAAGATCTGGCGGAGTTTCATGACCGCGGCCTTGGCCCAGGGCAGTCCGGAAGAGGCCGAGCCGAGGGTTGCCGGCTCCGCACCGACTTGCAACTTCCGCGCCTGCGCAAGGGCTTACCGCTCGTTCCGCCCCGACGATTGCACGTTCCAGCCCTATCACGGGCCGCGGAGACTATGCGAGAGATAGCGCATGCAGATATTGCCCGCCGCAAGCTGTACTTTGCGAGCGCCATACGGCGCTAGCTACTTCGAATTGCCGCATGTTTTTAATTCGGGTTCGATGCAGGGAGACGTGCAGCAGGAAACTTCCCGCAGTTCTGGTGTTCACCGCGGAGGTCGTGCTGCTCGCGTTTGACAAACCCGAATTTGCGCAGTCGTATGACAGCGGACAACGGAATATAGGGGGAATCCATGACTGCCTCCCTCGACCATGCACCTGTACAAGCGAAAAGCTTGCGCCAGTTTCTGGCGCTGACTCTGGGGTCGGTGGGGGTGGTTTACGGCGACATCGGGACGAGCCCTCTTTATGCCTTCCGCGAGGCACTGCGGCCGTTTGCTGGAGGCGGTATCGAACGCGAGGAGGTTATCGGTCTCATTTCCCTGATGCTCTGGACACTGACAATCATCGTCACCTGCAAATACGTCCTGTTCCTGCTGCGTGCGGACAATGATGGCGAAGGCGGCACACTGTCGCTGCTCGCTCTGCTGATGAAAAGGGCGCCGCGATATACGACATTGATGTTTGCGGCCGGAATTCTGGGCGCTGCATTGTTTATCGGCGACGCGATGATCACGCCGGCCCTTTCCGTTCTGTCGGCCGTCGAGGGTATAAGGCTCGTGACGCCAGCCTTCCACGATTACGTCTTGCCGATTTCGGTCGGGATCATGGTGCTGTTGTTTGCCATCCAGTCCCAAGGTACGGGAGCCGTGTCGAGCTTCTTCGGGCCAATCACTCTCGTCTGGTTTTTTGTCCTGGGAGGGGCAGGTATCGCCCACGTCGGCGACGACCTGGCAATTCTCGCCGCGTTCAATCCCTTCCATGCGATGGTCTTCTTGTGGAATGCCGGCCTTATGGGCTTCATCGTGCTCGGGGCCGTTTTCCTAACGGTGACAGGTGCGGAGGCGCTTTATGCCGATCTCGGTCACTTCGGCCGGCGCCCTATCCAGGCGGCTTGGTTCGCCGTGGTCTTTCCGGCTCTGGCCTTGAACTACCTCGGTCAGGGCGCCCTGGTGCTGTCCCATCCGGATGCCGGCTCCGATCCATTCTTCCTGATGTTCCCGAAGTGGGCGATCTTGCCGGTGGTGATCCTTGCCACCGCCGCAACGATCATCGCCAGTCAGTCGGTGATCACCGGAGCCTTCTCGCTCGTGCGGCAAGCGATTCACCTTGGGTTCCTGCCGCGATTGCAGATCTGCTTCACCTCGGAAACCCAGACGGGTCAGATCTATCTGCCGTGGGTCAACACCGCGCTCCTGACCGGGGTGCTTGTCCTCATGCTTGTATTCGGCAGTTCCGAATCGCTTGCACCCGCATACGGCGTCTCAATCAGCGGCGCCATGATAATCGACACGATCCTCGCCTTCGCCTTCGTCCGTTATCTGTGGAATTGGTCTGCCTGGACTGCCACTGCCTTCCTGCTCCCGCTGTTCTTGCTGGAAGCGATTTTTCTCGGCGCCAACCTCTTCAAGATTCACCACGGCGGCTACGTTCCCATCCTTTTCGCCGCCACGGTTATGACGATGATGTGGACCTGGCGAAGGGGTGTGAGGCTGCTGCGCGGAAAGACGGCTCGCCAGGAGATTCCGCTGAGCCAGTTCATAGCCGCAGTCGAACGCAAGTCCGAGCACGCCCCCGTCATCGTACCCGGAACAGCGATCTTCCTCACGGCCACCCCGGATACGACCCCGGCCGTTCTCTTGCACAACATAAAGCATAATCACGTGCTCCATCAGCAAAACGTGATCCTGACGATCAAGACCGCCAGAGTGCCCTATGTCCCGGAGAAGGACCGTTTCACCCTCACGAAGCTCTCCGACCGATTCAGCAAATTGGAGCTGCGCTTCGGCTTCATGGACGAACAGAATGTGTCGCAGGCGCTTGCGCAGTGCCGAAAGGCAGGCCTCAAGTTCGAGATCATGACGACGTCGTTTTATCTGGGCAGGCGGAAGCTCGTTGCAGACCCGAACTCCGGCATGCCGCTCTGGCAGGACAAGCTCTTCATCGCCATGGCGGCATCGGCGATCGACCCGACCGACTACTTCCACCTGCCGCCAAACCGGGTTGTCGAGCTGGGAGAGCAAGTGATCGTCTAGGCGCGCCAGGACGCGGCAGAACGCGCTCTTCTCGATAGTTCCGTTGAGGAAATGAATGGTGCTGCTAGAGAGATTTGAACTCTCGGCCTCTCCCTTACCAAGGGAGTGCTCTACCCCTGAGCTATAGCAGCATCCGGCGGCATTAGTGACGAGCCGCAGTAAGCGAGGCGCCTATTGCCATAGCTTGAGGGAGAGCGCAAGGCGCAATTCGAAGATTTTGGCCCCACGGCATCTCCGAGCCGCTGCATGGAACCGGGAGCAAACCGCGAAAGCCTAAACTGTCAGTGGTTTA
>JAPSJG010000525.1 GCA_031178305.1 Sinorhizobium sp. | reverse complement strand
AGCCCGATGGTGAGCCCTGTGATCACGCTTCGCCCGGCAACCGTCTGGCAGCGCATACGCACGCGGTCGCCCGCGCCCGCCCCGAAGCTCGTGTCGAAGGCCGCCTTGATCTCCTTTTCTCCGAGCTCCGAGCCGATCTTGCCGGCAAAGAGCGCTCGCACGGCGGAATCGTTCAGCTGGTCGAGCAAACGGAGCTGAAGGGCGAAGTAATCTTCTGCATTGGCCGCCTGGCAAGTGCCGCTGCGCAGCCATTGATGGCGATCTAGGCCGGATTTCACGCCCGGCATGGCGACCAGCAGGCGCGCGGCAGTCTCATCCGCCACGGTGAGTTTCGGCAGGTCGAGCCAGTCGCCCTTGCGATCGCGCGTCTTGAGCTCTGCCTCGACGCCGCAATAGCTTTTCTTGAGCGGCCAGAGGCCGTGAAGCGAAAAATGCGTCGCGTCGAAGCGCTCGGCCGCCTGGTCCGCGCACTCCTTGCGCGTCGGCCGCGTCTCGCAAAACCCCGGCTGCCAGCTGACCGCCAGAACATATTCCGTCCTGCTGGCATCTTCCGCCGCGCCTCCGTCCACCGGCGCCTCCTCTGCCGCGGCAAGGGACGCCAGTCCCAGCCCCAACGCAAATCCTGCAACCCTGACCAGATTTATCACTACCCGCACTGCCATAATGGCCTCCGTTTAAAAACAAAACGAGAACAAACAAACAACAAAAGCGGGAAAATTGCAACCCCTGCTGAACAGCAGCGGATTCGTTCTGATCTCATGCGCAACAAGCAACAAGCGGCGATTGCCTTTGCCGGCCAAATCGATTTGATATGCTTGCGGGATTCAGCCATTGGTGAAGTGTTCGGGAGCATGGCATGTTCGGGCAGGTGAGGACGCTTCAAAGCCCGACAGGCGCAACGCTCGCCTGGCGGCATTGTCCCGCCGCAGTCGATCCCGTGGGACTTCTCCTCATCAGCCATGGGCTTGCCGAGCACTCCGGCCGCTATGGCCGCTTCGCCCAGGCGATGGCCGCCCGCGGTTTCCACGTCTACGCTCACGACCATCGCGGGCATGGGCAAAGCCGCGCGCCGGACGCTCAGCTCGGGCTGTTTGCCCATCGTGGCGGCGCCGAAAAGGTCATCGCCGACCTGCGCGCGATGCGCGAGATGGCCGCCACCCGCCATCCTGGCCTGCCGGTCACCCTCTTCGGCCACTCAATGGGCGGACTGGTTGCACTCAATGCCGCCGAGACCGACCCCGGCCTCTACGACGCCCTCGCGGTCTGGAACTCCAACTTCCGGCCGGGCATTCCCGGCCGCGCCGGGCAGATAGTCCTGGCGATCGAGAAGGCGTTGAAAGGCTCGGACGTGCCGAGCCTCATGCTCTCGCGGCTCACCTTCAGTACCTGGGCTTCGGCCATTCCGGGCCGGAAGACCCTTTTCGATTGGCTGTCGCGCGATGGTGAGGAGGTCGCCAGATATGTCGCCGATCCGCTCTGCGGCTTCGATGCCACCGTGTCGCTGTGGATCGACATCTTCACGCTCGCCTTTGCCGGCGCGCAAGCAGACCGGCTCGCGCGGCTGCCGGCGCACCTTCCCGTTCACCTCGTCGGTGGCGGCGCCGATCCTTCCACCGGGGCCGGCGCCGTCGTGCGCTGGGTCGGCGACCGAATGAGGGCGCGCGGAATGACCGACGTTACGGTCGTCATCCACGAGGACATGCGCCACGAGACGCTGAACGAAATCGGCCGTGATCAGGCGACGGAAGACTTCGCCGCCTGGTGCCGGAGGGCCGTCGGTGCGAAGAACCACGAGGACACGAGATCATGAGCGATATCGCCCTTCGCGGATTTTCAACCGACCAGCGCGTCACCTACGGATTGACGCTGATGGTCCTGTCGGTTTTGGTCTCGCCGGCGATCGACATCCTCGCCAAGCTGGCGATAGCCACGGTGCCAGCTGCCGAGATCACCGCCGCTCGCTTCCTGTTGCAGGTCGTCTTCATCCTCCCGATCGCGGTCGTCCGGGGCAGACTGTTCGATCTCACCTGGAAGAAGAGCGCTCTGCATGCGCTGCGCGGCGGTCTTCTGCTGCTGACGATGCTCTCCTTCATCACCACGCTGAAGGTCATGGAAGTTGCCGATGCGATCGCAATCTTCTTCGTCGAGCCGATCATCCTCACCATACTCGGCAGCATTTTCCTGAAGGAGGCGATCGGCTGGCGCCGCTACACGGCCTGCGCCGTCGGTTTCCTCGGTGCACTCCTCGTCATCCAGCCGAGCATGCAGGAGGTCGGCCCGATCGCGCTCCTGCCGATCGTCGCCGCTTTCACGCTTGCGGTGTTCCTGCTCGTCACCCGCATGGTCGCGCAGAACGAGGATCCCTGGTCGATGCAATTTCACGCCGGCATCTGGGGCGGACTTTTCTGCCTGGTGATGCTCGCGCTGGGCGAAGGCACGGGCTCGAGCGTCTTCGATCCCGTATGGCCGGATGGCCGCGTCTGGCTCTATCTCGTCGGCGTCGGCATCACCGCCACGATTTCCGGCGTGCTCGCCGTCTATGCCTATCGCGCCGCGCCGGCCTCCGTCCTTGCACCGCTGCA
>JAPSJG010000524.1 GCA_031178305.1 Sinorhizobium sp. | reverse complement strand
ATTAGCGCGGGATACGAGCAAAGATCCGCACGCTTCCACCCCCTCTAGTCACGCCCGAGATTCGGGAAAAGCTGAAGAATGAGACCGATGACGTAGAGGTAGATCCCGGTCGCGACAACCCCGGCGGCGACCCACATCGGCGCCTCAAAATGTAGAAGCAGCGCGTAGATGCCCAGAGCCGACCAGAGGAAAAACACGGCGAGATTGAGCGGACGCAACCGCTTCACCCGCACCGGATGCAGAAAATTGATCGGCAGGAAGGTGAACACCACCGACAGGAAAACGACAATGGATGCCGTTATTTCGCTTGCCTGGATGACAAAGAGCGTGAAGACGATCATGTTCCAGACGACCGGAAAGCCGGAGAAGAAATACTCATCCGTTTTCATGCCCATGTCGGCATAGTAGATGGCGCTCGATACCACGATGGCGCCCGCCGCCACGAAGGACCAGGGTTCCCCGATCATGCCGCTCTGATAGAGCGCGAAGGCGGGCAGCAGGACGTAGGTCACGTAGTCGATGACATTGTCGAGCGTGTCGCCCGACCAGTTCGGCAGCACTTCCTTCACCTGCACCTTGCGCGCGATCGGCCCATCGATGCCGTCGACGAGCAGCGCCAAGCCCAGCCACCAGAACATGTCGACGAAACGATGCTCGGCTGCCGCCACGACGCCGAGAAAGGCGAGGAAGGAGCCCGACGCCGTCAGGACATGCACGGAAAAAGCGCGGATCTCAGCGTAGGGGACGCGTCTGTAGTTGAAGAATTTCATCCGCGAATGCCGCCCATCCCTTGTGTTTCGTCTTTTTTCAGCTACCGCCGCCATCGCCGACTGCATCAGCGGTAATATGCACCCTTTGTCGGGCATCGCCAGCAAAAACAGGGCATGTCAAGCCTCAACGGGGATTGTCCTGTGGACATGCGGGTGCGATGGCCGCGCCGATCGAGCCCATTTATTTCAAAGGGCTAAGGGGGTAGAACAAAGCGGAGACTGCAAGATGAAGCGGGCTGCTGCCGCTAAGAGGGTTCTATCGGCCATGGAGCATTACGATATCGTCATCATAGGCGCCGGGCTTGCCGGCTCACTGGCCGCAATCGCTTTTGCCCGCGGAGGTCATCGCGTGGCGCTCATCGGTCCGCGACCGGCAATTGCCGACGGTCGCACCACGGCGCTGATGGATCAGTCCATCGAATATTTGAAGGCGCTCGGCCTCTGGGACGAGGTCGCTCCGTTGGCAGCACCGCTCGTCGCCATTCACATCGTCGACGCAACGAAGCGGCTGCTGCGCGCGCCGGCGGTCAATTTCCGCGCCGCGGAAGTGGGCCTGGAAGCCTTCGGCTACAATATCCCCAACGCGCCCTTCCTCGAGATCCTTGAAAAGCACGAGGCGAGCCTGCCGATGCTCGAGCGGGTGCCGGTTCCTGCGACTGTCTTCGACTTCGGCGAAGTGGACGTACGCGTCGGCCTGGAGGACGGGCGAATGCTTACCGCGGATCTGATCGTCGGCGCCGACGGCAGGCGCTCGGCCGTTCGGGAAGCGGCCGGCATCGACACGTTCACCTGGTCCTATCCGCAGACGGCCGTCGTCCTGAACTTCGCACACGAGCTCCCGCATCAGGAGGTTTCGACGGAGTTCCACACGGAAAGCGGGCCCTTCACGCAGGTACCCCTCCCAGGCGACCGCTCGAGCCTCGTCTGGGTCCAGAAGCCGCGCGACGCGGAGGAAACGCTGAAACTGCCACTGCAAGTGCTTTCGCGCACCATCGAGGACCGGATGCAGTCCATACTCGGCAAGGTGGCCGCCGAAGGCAAACCGCAATCGTTCCCGCTCTCCGGCATGACTGCCCGGCGCTTCGGCAAGGGACGGGTGATGCTGGTCGGCGAGGCCGCGCATGCCTTCCCGCCGATCGGGGCACAGGGCCTCAATCTTAGTCTGCGCGACGTCATGACGGTCGCCGAACTCGTTGGACCTCCGACCGGCGGCCGCCTGCCGGCCGGTGCGGGCGATCGCTTCGACAGCCGCCGCCGTATCGACATCGTCAGCCGCACGGCAAGCGTCGACCTCCTCAACCGTTCGCTGCTCTCCAGTTTCCTGCCGGTCCAGGCGATGCGCGTGGTCGGTCTTCAACTTCTCTGCTCCGCCGGTCCGCTGCGGGGCTTGCTGATGCGCGAGGGCATTCATCCCGGCAGCGCACTGCAGTCGATCAAGGAAAGCCTGCGGGAGACGTTCACCAGGAAGCCCGCCTGAACGGCAGCAGCAAATCGCCCAGCCTACTTAGGTCCCTTGTGGGGGAGATGGCTGGCAGGCCAGAGGGGGGTGGGACTTGTCGCCACCCATCATTACCTAGCCGATTTGCGACAGGATCGGGAAAGTCTGCTGGAACCAGATCGCCGCGGCGCTGACGAAGCCGAAGACAAACGCCAGGCCGGCGATGACGAGCAAGGCACCCATCAGTTTCTCCACGAGCCCCAGGTGACGCCGGAAGCGCGACAGGAAGCGCATGAAGGCGCCTGAAAAGCCCGCGGCAACCCAGAACGGAACCGCAAGGCCGAGCGAATAGATCGCAAGCAGCAGCGCGCCGTCGCCGACCG
>JAPSJG010000523.1 GCA_031178305.1 Sinorhizobium sp. | reverse complement strand
TTGGAGGCCCCCGGAGAAGAGAATTGAACACCGCCACCATAGACCACGCAAAAGCACGACAGCTCACAGAGACGACCGCGCCGATGATCGACCCTTTCGGCCGGGCGATTACCTATCTGCGGGTCTCGGTCACCGATCGCTGCGACTTCCGCTGCACCTATTGCATGGCGGAGCACATGACCTTCCTGCCGAAGAAGGATCTTTTGACGCTCGAGGAACTTCACCGGCTCTGTTCCGCCTTCATCGCCAAGGGCGTGCGCAAGCTGCGGCTCACGGGCGGCGAACCGTTGGTGCGCAAGAACATCATGTTCCTCGTCCACGAACTCGGCAAGGAGATCGAGGCCGGCAGGCTCGACGAATTGACGCTGACGACGAACGGCTCGCAACTGTCGAGATTCGCCGGCGAGCTCGCCGACTGCGGCGTACGGCGGATAAACGTCTCGCTCGACACCCGCGACCCGGAAAAATTCCGCCACGTCACCCGCTGGGGCGAACTGGCGAAAGTGCTCGAAGGGATCGATGCCGCCCAGAGCGCCGGTCTCAAGGTCAAGATCAATACGGTGGCGCTGAAGGGATTCAACGACGCCGAGATCCCCGAGCTGATGCGCTGGGCGCATGGGCGCGGCATGGACCTGACCCTGATCGAAACCATGCCGATGGGCGAGATCGACGAGGACCGGACGGACCATTATCTGCCGCTCTCCGAGATGCGCGAGCGGCTCGCGACGCAGTTCACGCTCAAGGACATTCCCTACCGCACCGGTGGCCCGGCCCGTTATCTCGAGGTGGCGGAGACAGGTGGCCGGCTCGGCCTCATCACACCGCTTACGCACAATTTCTGCGAAAGCTGCAATCGCGTCCGCCTTACCTGCACCGGCACGCTCTACATGTGCCTCGGCCAGAACGACGCCGCCGATCTTCGCGCCGCGCTGCGCGCCACCGACGACGACGCTTACCTGTCGCAGGTCATCGACGAGGCGATCGGCCGCAAGCCCAAGGGCCACGACTTCGTCATCGACCGCAAACACAACCGCCCGGCGGTCGCGCGGCATATGAGTGTAACCGGGGGGTGAGTGTTGGCTTCACGTGAGCCCCGCGCCGCGTAAGCGTCAGAATGCCGCCCCTCATCCGCCTGCCGGCACCTTCCCTACCAATTGAGATCACCACAGCTGGCGTCGACCAACGAGCACGTCCCCTCTCCCCGCGAGCGGGGAGAGGGCTAGGTGAGGGGCAATTCTCGACTACAGCGCCGCGCGTCTTATCAGACGCGCAAAGGTCGCTGTAGCACTTTGAATTGCTGCATGCCTTTGTCCTTAAATCCAGGGCGATTTAAGGAGACTTGCAGTAGCTACGCAGCGTAAGTCGACCCATAACGCGCCTGGCCATAGACGGAGGACACATTGGCCGTCCCCGTCTTGAAACGCTCGATCTTCTCGTTAAGCATTTCCACCTGGCGGCGCAGGCCGTGGATTTCGGCCGTATTCTCCTCGACCATTGCGGCATTCTGCTGTGTGATCAGTTCGACCTCATGGACGGCAGCATTGACCTCGCTCAGGCCACGGTACTGGTCGGCGGCGGCAGCTTCGATGTTGCTGACAAGGCTGTGGATGGTTGTGATGTGATCGTTGATGACCGACAGCGCGTTGCCGGTCTCCTGAACCAGCGCCACGCCGCTGCGCACCTGGACGGAGCTGGCGGAAATCAGTTCCTTGATCTCGCGGGCGGCACTCGCGCACCGCTGGGCAAGTTCGCGAACCTCCTGCGCCACGACGGCGAAGCCGCGACCCGCCTCCCCGGCCCTCGCCGCCTCGACGCCGGCGTTCAGAGCCAGGAGGTTGGTCTGGAACGCTATCTCGTCGATCACCCCGATGATCGTGCCGATCTTCTCCGATGACCGATTGATCGCCGCCATGGCGTCGATCGCCTTGGACACGACCTCGCCGGAATGCTGCGCATAGGAGTTCGTCTCGTCCACGGAGACGGTGGTCTGCCTCGCGCTCTCCGCCGTCGCGCGCACGATCTCGGTGAGCTGCCGGAGCGCCCGCGAGCTTTCCTCGAGAGCTGCCGCCTGCTGCTCGGTGCGGCGAGCAAGATCGTCGGCCGAGGCCGACAGATTGCCGGTGCCTCCGGTGATTTCGTCCGTCACGGTGCGAACATCGATCAGCGTTGCCCGCAAGGCTTCGACAGCATTGTTGTAGGTCCGCGCCATGACCACGTAGTCGGCCGGCAGATCTTCCGCCATTCCCTCCTCGAGGTTGCCTGCGGCAAGCTGGGACAGCACGTCGGAAAGCGCGTTGAGCGCCTGCATCTGCTCTGCCTCGATGCGTGCGCGTTCCTGCGAGCGGCGCGCCTCCTCCTCGGCCGAAAGCCTGCGAGCGGCCTCCGCCTCCCGCTCGAGACGCACGTTTTCCACCGCATTGTCACGGAAGACCGCGACGGAGCGCACCATGTCGCCGATCTCGTCGCCACGATTGCGGCCCTCGATCGCCACTTCGAGGTCGCCATTGGCAAGACGCGTCATGGTTTCGGTAACGCGTTTCAGCGGACCACGCAGCGTCTCGACCAGCATCAGCCCGCCGACGATGGCAAGCAAGGTTCCGGCTA
>JAPSJG010000522.1 GCA_031178305.1 Sinorhizobium sp. | reverse complement strand
AAGCCGCCGGCCGTCTTCTCCTGGCTTGCGAAGATCGGCGGCGTCACCGCCAACGAGATGCTGCGCACCTTCAATTGCGGCGTCGGCATGATCGCCGTTGTCCCGGCAGCGGAGGCGGACAGGGTTGCGGCGGTGCTTGCCGGCGAAGGGGAAACCGTCTTCACCCTCGGCCGCATGGTAGCGCGCGCCGAGGGTGCAGCCGGCACGATCTACAAGGGCAGCCTCGCCCTATGAGCATGCTCGGTGGGGAAAGGAAGAAGGTCGTCGTCTTCATCTCCGGCGGGGGCTCGAACATGCTGTCGCTGGCGAAGGCCGCAGCCGAACCCGATTTCCCCGCGGAAATCGTCGCTGTCATTTCGGACAAGGCGGAGGCGGGCGGCCTTGCCCGGGCAGCGGCACTCGGCATTCCGACCTTTCCCTTCGTCCGCAAGGATTTCGCCAGCAAGGAGGCACACGAGGCGGCGATCCTTGCCGAACTCGACCGCCTTCAGCCGGATGTCATCTGCCTTGCCGGTTACATGCGGCTCCTTTCCGCGGACTTCATCCAGCGACACGTGGGCCGGATCCTCAACATTCATCCCTCTCTCCTGCCCCTCTTCCCGGGGCTCCACACGCACCAGCGCGCCATCGATGCCGGCATGAAGATTGCGGGCTGCACGGTGCATTTCGTGACCGAGGGCATGGACGACGGGCCGATCATCGCCCAGGCCGCCGTTCCGATCCTCGCCGGCGATACACCGGAAACGCTGGCCGCCCGCGTTCTGACCGTCGAGCACAAGATCTATCCGCTGGCGCTGAGGCTGGTTGCCGAGGGCAAGGTGGAGATGCAGAACGGCTGCGCCGTTAGCCATGCCATCAGCGAAGCAACGGGCGCGCTGATTTCTCCCGCCGTCTAATGTGAGTGGTGGAGCGTCTCAACCCACTCGGCCCTGCCGGGCAGTGCATAGGGGGTTCTTCTTGCGGCACGAATACCACTTGGCTGCGGCGACACGGCCGACGAGGCTGTCGAGCACGCGCCGGGCAGGGACGGGTGAAGCATTCATTCCGACAGGGACGTGCGGTTCAACATCGCCCATTGCAGCAGCATGATGGTCTTGGCGTCGCAGATCTCGCCGGTGCCGATCATCGCGACCGCCTCGTCGAAAGGAATTTCCAACACCTCGATGTCTTCGCCCTCATGCGAAAGTCCGCCGCCGGCCGCAACCTTCTTGGAGGTATCGATGCGACCAAGGAAGAAGCTCGTCCTCTCCGTTATGGAGCCCGGGCTCATATAGGCATCGAAGAGATGCATGGCGCTTTCGATATGGTAGCCGGTTTCCTCCATAGCCTCGCGGCAGATCGCCACTTCCGGCGCCTCGCCGTCGAGAAGGCCCGCCGGCGTTTCGATGAGAAAGGCGGGCTCGCCCTGCATGAAGACGGGAATGCGCAGTTGCCGCACGAGCACGACGACCTGCCGCTCGGGATCGAAGAGCAGGATGGTGGCGGCGCGGCCGTGGTCGTGCACCTCGCGAACTAGACGTGCGGTGGTCCCATCGGACATCTGCTGTTCGAGCGTGATCTGCTCGAGATTGATGAAGCCGTTCCACAGGGTCTGGCGCTCGATGATGCGAACGCGTGATTCGGAATGTTCCTTCATGGGCAGTCCTTATGCAGAGGAATCGCTTCGAGGCGCCTCAGTCACGGCGCATCCAGACCCGATTGTCGTGAAAGGCCGCGCCGCCATAGGGTGCGACCGCATCCGCGCCGGTGAGCACATTGATCCCCTCGCCGTCAAGATGGGCACCGTTCGGCCACAGGCCCTCGGCGATGACGACGCCGCGGCGGGCGCCGCCGCCGATCCTGGCGTGCAGGCGTGTCTCCCCCCGGTCGTTGCCGAGACAGACGACATCGCCATCGGCGATGCCGAGGTCAGCCGCATCCTCCGCATGGATCATGACCTCCGGCCTTCCTTCCTTGGCCACTGATGACGGCGTTTCCGAGAATGTCGAGTTCAGGAAGGAGCGTGCCGGCGAGGTCGCGAGCCGGAAAGGATGGCGCTCGTCGGCGGCTTCGATCAGTTCGACGTGGTCAGGGAATTGCGGCAGCTGGTCGTGCGGCCCTTGGGGGCCCATGGATTTCGGCGGCCGGTTTGGCGCGGGCGTGCCGGTCCAGTCCGCCTTGAAGCGGAACTTGCCGTCCGGATGACCGAAACCGTTCAGGAAATGCGCGTCCTCGAAGCCCGGCTGGCAATCGAGCCATCTCCTCGCTTTCATCTCCTCATAGCCGATGCCGTAATTGGCGAGCAGCCGGTCGATGTGCTCACGCTCGGTCAGGCCGAAGCCGGGGCGATCGGCGACGCCGAGACGCGTTGCCAGTTCCTCGATCACGAAGAGATTGGTACGCACGGTGGGCGGCGGCTCGACGATTTTCGGGCCGATCAGGATGTGTTGATGCCCGCCGCCGCGATAGAGATCGTCATGCTCCAGGAACATTGTCGCCGGCAGGACAATGTCAGCCAGCTGCGCCGTGTCGGTCATGAACTGTTCGTGCACCGCGACGAACAGTTCGTCGCGCAGGAACCCGCGCTTCACGAGCCGCTGTTCGGGCGCGACGTTCACCGGATTGGTGTTCTGGA
>JAPSJG010000521.1 GCA_031178305.1 Sinorhizobium sp. | reverse complement strand
ACTGGAGCCGCATAGAGGCGATTCAACATTACCGCGAGCGCGGCGCCGCTTGCCGCGCTTTCACGGCGATGAAGAGCGACGAAGAGCTCCGCTTTGGCCCCACCCATGCGCACGCGCTGGCCCGCGATCAGGTCGAAGGCGATGTGGGGCACATCCTTCATGCCCCAGATCACCACATTTTCGTGCTCCGAGAGGACCTTTGCAGCAAGCCAATCGAAGCCGCAAAAGCCAGGGATCGCTCCAACATAGACATTTTTATCCCAAGGCAGATGCGGCGCTATTCGATCCAAGAGTGCCGCTCTCGCCTGGGCGGGCTGCGTGATGACCACAATGTCGGCACTCTCGAGCGCCTTGGCCGGATCGGTTCCGACATGATCCGGTCTAGCGCTTATGATGCGACCGTCTCGCGTCTCTGCCTGCCAGACGCCATCGCCGACCGCCCATCGCCTGGCTAGCGCGGTGGAGTTGGTCAGGACAGAAACCTCGACGCTCGGAGACTGCTTGAACAGAACGGTGTTCAGATGCCCGGTGCGGCCTGCGCCACAAATGGTAACCCTCATGCCGCGCACGCCCTTGCGGAGAGCCACCCGTCCAGCTGGGCGGCGATCGCCGGGTCGAGCAGGCGGCGCTTCGCCATCCATTCGTCGTCGAATATCGTACCGAGATATTTCTCTCCGCCATCCGCAACCGTCGTCACGATCGTGCCGGTCAGCTTGCCAGCGGCGATGAACTCCAGCGCCTTGTAAATGGCGCCCCCCGTCGAGCCGCCGACCAGCAGTCCCTTGCGCCGAGCGATGTAGCGCGCCGTCTCGAAGGCTTGGGGATCCGTCACCTGGACGCCCTCGTCGATGCAGCCGTAATCCAGCACTTTGCCGACTTCGTCTCCCGCCGGCGTGCCGGTACCCGACTGGTAGTAGGGATGCCCCGGCTTGCCGAAGACGATGGAGCCGGCCGGCTCGACCGCGATCGTGCGCACGGCCGGGTTGTGGCGCTTGAGCCGCTGAGAAATACCCGTCATGGAGCCGCCCGTCCCGACGCAGCCGACGAAGGCATCGATGCCGCCCGGGAGTTGCGCCAGCAGCTCGTCGACCAGGCCGGCATAGCCTTCCGGATTTGCGGGATTATCGGATTGATTCATGAACAACGCGCCTGGAAGTTGGGCTCCTAGCTGCGCGGCTAATCTTTGTCGTTCGACGACGGCAACCTCGTCCTCGCGGAAATCGCCTTCGACGTAGCGGATCTCGGCGCCGAGCGCCCGCATCATACGAATCTTGTCGGGCGCCGCATGGTGATCCACCACCGCGATGAAGCGCAGGCCAAATTCCAGTGCCGCAAGCGCCAGGCCCGTTCCGGTGTTTCCGGAGGATGATTCGACGATTGTGCCGCCCGGAGAAAGGCGCCCGTCTTCCAGGGCGGCGACCACCATGCTGCGGGCCATGCGGTCTTTCATCGAGCCGCCCGGATTGTTCTTCTCGATCTTCAGCACCAGGGTGGCGTCGCGCTTCGGTATGTCGATCGACATTACCGGCGTCTGTCCGATCAATTGCGTTACAGTCGTGTGCAGCATCTAAACCTCCTCAACTGTGTCGGGAACGAGATTGGGCCGTCCTTCCGCGTCTTCTATGACGCGGAGGCGGGCGGGCATCGGGTGGCGGTGGAATTCGTTTTCGAGCAGATCCATCTGGTAGCCGCCGGTATTGGCGAAGACCAGCAGATCACCGGCTTGCGGCGCGACGGCGAAGTTCAGCCACCTGTTGCTGAGCACATCTTCGTCGAGGCAGCTGTGTCCGGCGAGATAAGCGCGGATCGGGAGCGTTGCAGAGAGCGGCGGCGTTGCCGCCGGCACATGGATCGGATCGATCAGGAATTCGGAGGCAAACCAGGTTTCGCAGGCGCTGAAGCTGCTGCCTTCGACGAAAATGACGTGCGTATCGGGGCCGAGCGCCTTTATGCGCGAGATCTTAAAGACAGATATGGCTGCCTGGTCCGCCAACGCTCGACCCGGTTCTATCGCCAGGGAAAGCCCCTCACCCGTGAGATAGTCGGCGACAGTTCGGCCTTGGCGCATCTCTGCCTTCAAGAACGAACGCAGCCAATCGGAAGCCGAAAGAGTGCCGCCATAGGGGTAGAAGGACTCCGGAATTTTCCCGGTGCGATAGTCATCTGACGTCTGCGCGGCGAGATGGTCCCGGTATTCGACCGGATCGACATATTGGATGGGCAGGCCGCCGCCTATATCGATCATGCGCGGAGAAAATCCCATGCGCCGGGCTTCGGTGATGAGGTCGGCAGCCTCGCTCAATGCTGCGGCGCGGCTTTGCCAACGGTAGCCACTGAGATGGAAATGCACCCCGTGGAGACGCAACCGGCTTTCGCCGAGAAGTCGAGCGAGGCAATGAACGATAGCGTCGGCCGGCATGCCGAACCGGCTTTTGGTCTGGTCGCTCGGTCGCAGACGCAAGAGGATCCGCTGCGGGCCTGCCATTGCCGGCAGAACGTTGATGAGATCCTCCAGCTCTTCCGGAGAATCCACCGATATCAGCGCGCCGCAGCCGACCAGCGCTTTGTGGAACGCACCCGTCTTCGCCGGCCCCGTTGCCACCAGTCTTGCACCATCGGCCCCT
>JAPSJG010000082.1 GCA_031178305.1 Sinorhizobium sp. | reverse complement strand
TCGTCCTCGGCAATCACCAGCATGGCGTTTTCGAGGGCGGAGTGGTCTTCGGGGTCGAAGTCGCGCGGCTCCTTGGCAGCGACTTCCGCGAGCTTGATGACTGCATCGATTACCGGCTGGAAGCCGCGGTGACCGAACATGACGGCGCCGAGCATGACGTCCTCGGGCAGTTCCTTGGCTTCCGACTCAACCATAAGCACGGCGTCCTGGGTGCCGGCGACGACGAGGTCGAGGGTGGACTCGTCCATTTCGTCAAGATGCGGGTTGAGGACATATTCGCCGTTGATGTAGCCGACACGGGCGCCGCCGACCGGGCCCATGAAGGGAACGCCGGAAAGCGTCAGCGCAGCGGAGGCCGCGACCATCGCGACGACGTCCGGATTATTCTCCAGGTCATGCTGCATGACGGTGATGATGACCTGGGTGTCGTTCTTGTAGCCTTCCGGGAAGAGCGGCCGGATCGGACGGTCGATCAGGCGCGAGACGAGCGTTTCATTCTCGGTCGGGCGGCCTTCGCGCTTGAAGTAACCGCCAGGGATCTTGCCGGCGGCATAGGTCTTTTCCTGGTAGTTGACGGTCAGCGGAAAAAAGTCCTGGCCTGGTTTCGGCGCCTTGGCCGAAACGACGGTGGCGAGCACGACGGTTTCGCCGTAGGTGGCGAGAACGGCGCCGTCAGCCTGGCGGGCGATCTTGCCGGTTTCGAGCTTGAGCGGACGCCCAGCCCATTCGATTTCTACCTTGTGGGTTTCGAACATGTTCTGTCCTTCGTGTGCGGGAGAGCGTCCGCGGCCGCTGCGGCGCGGGCGATCTCTGTGTCGCTTCATGTGGCGCATCACGGGCAAGACAACGGGAGGCTTCTAATCAAGACCGGCCGCTCACCGCTTGGCGCGCACCCGCATGGAAGCGCTCCGGCAAGCAGGCGCCGAAGCATCCTGCAATCCTGCCCCATGACGGGCCATCGGTTGATCCGCGATACCGGCCCATCCGGTTCGCTGGACAGTCTCTCTTCCAAAGCGCCTCCGGCGCCCGTGAGAGACGGTTTCAACAGCGCCATGTGCCTCCTGAGGCACCGGATCGCTGTTGCACTCTGAACTTCCTGCGTTCCTATCCCCAAATCGGTTCCGATTTAAGGAGAGACGCAGCAGGCGCGTGAGCGCCCAAAAAAGCCGGCGGGTCGCAGAACGACCCGCCGGTCAGCTTTGTCAACGACGGATGCCGAGGGCACCGATCAGCTTGGTGTAGCGCGCTTCGTCCTTCTTCTTCAGATAGTCGAGGAGCGAACGACGGCTGGAAACCAGCGCGAGAAGGCCACGGCGGGAATGGTTGTCCTTCTTGTGGTCCTTGAAGTGTTCGGTGAGGTTGTTGATCCGTTCGGTCAGGAGCGCAACCTGAACTTCCGGAGAACCGGTGTCGCCTTCGGCGGTCGCGAATTCCTTGATGAGTTGAGCCTTGCGCTCTACAGTGATCGACATCGGATGATCCTTTCGTTTCGAGGATTTTCGGGTCGCCGGCAGCCGGGATGTCGTCCAGCCGCGGCCGTTCACACGAAAGGCCGTGCCTTTCGCTGGCGTGCCTATAACCGAAACCGATTGAAAAGGAAAGGGCGATGCGCAGCGGCCGCGCCCAACCTGCCGCCCCCGCCGCACCGGCAATGTCTTCGCTCAACCGGCCGGCACGCCTCGTCCCTCTTCCCCGCCTTCGGGCGGGATGCGGATCAGCCATTCGATGCCATCCGCATGCATGGTCTTTTCGAGTTCGGCGCGCAACGCAATGGCAAGCATCCGCTCGATCACGACGGTTCCAAAGCCTCTGCGAGGCGTTTGGGATTCGGCGATCTCCGCGCCTCTTTCTCGCCAGCAAATGGCGATTACGCCTTTCTCCACAGACCAATCGAGCTTAATCGTGCCTGTCGCATTGGCAAGCGCGCCATGCTTGATGGCGTTGGTCGCGAGTTCATGGAACACCATGCCGAGCGTCTGGGCCATTTGCGTGTCCAGCCTGAGGTCCGGACCGTGAAGTTGGATGCGATCCGGATCATCGGGCGCGAACGGCTGAAGCTGGTTCTGGACAAGCTCGCGAAAATCGACCCCAAGGGCCGCATTGGCGAGCATCAGATCGGTCGAGCGCGCGAGGCCAGCCAGACGCCGGCGGAAGCCGTCGACGAAATCCGGCGCATCCTCGGCTGAAGCGGCGGATTGGGCCAGTATCGATTGGATCACCGTCAGCTGATTCTTCGATCGATGAGCGACCTCACGCATCAAAAGGCGAATTTCGCCTTCCGCCTTGGTACGGGCGGCCGCCGCACGCGCAAGCGCGGCAGAGACAGCCTCCACTTCGGTGATCATATACCGGCGCGGGCCGATCGATTCGCCCGCGCCCAGGCGCCGAGCATCGAGCGCCAGCAGCTTGACGCCTTGCGTCAGCAGCCGCGCGATCGTGAGCGAGCCGGCGATGGCGATGCTTGCAAAGATGATCCCGCCGAGCGACAGCCACAGAAACGACCAGACCATCGGCTGATCGACGATCTCCCGCGGTGCCCAGGCAACGATGCGCCATCCGGTCAGGACCGAGAACTCGGAGGCGACGCGGTATTCGGTGCCGTTCGCGCTGACATTATCGACGCCGATGCTGATCATCGGCAGTTGCTTGAGGAAAAAGGCTTCGCCGGGTGTGACCTCAGGGTCGGAGGAAACGATGACACGTCCTCTTCCATCGACCAGCGCCGCGTTCCATCCGGGCGAGAGCGTCTCGCGGTTGACGGCCTTGGCCATGCTGGCTGCATCCTGCGTCAGCCCCAGGAGGAATTTCCCCCCGTCCGCGGCCGTGTAGGGTAGGTAGACGTTGAATGCCCAGCGCCCGCCGGCGCGGGCGAAGAACACGCCGGAGACGAGCGGCACGCCGCTCTCGAAGGCGAGTTCGACATCCGGATCCGATGCCGGGCCGAGCTGTGTCCCGAACGGAAAACGGGTGTTCAATCGCAGCTCATGGCCTCGATCGACCACGATCAGGTGAGAATCAGAACCGGCGAGCGCCACCGAAGCACGGTCGAAGATCGTCTTCATCTCGCGAAGGTCGATCGCCGGGGAGGTCGATAGAACCCTCAGCGTGGTCAGCTTTCCCTCGACCTCGCGCTCGACGATGCGCGTGACGGACCCGGTCGAAGCCTTGAGCAGCGAGGTAACGACCTGCTCCTGTGCATCCATGTTGCGCTTGAGGATCACCAGCGAAAAGATGAAGGGCGGCACGATCGCGATCAGGAGAAGCGAGATCAGATAGAAGCTGAACGGCCGCCGAAGGTACTGCCGGACGAAGGCCGCAACCGTCTGCAAGCCCCCGGACGCGAGCTCCCGTTGATTCTTCTCTGACGCTTCGACCATCCGGGCTGCCTTTCGCCGTCTGTCGTTACGTTGCTGGAGCGGAGATGTTTTCTCCGCAAATGCCCCGCCTCCTACCGGCACCTTCTCCCGCGTGCGGGAAGAGGGGGCCCGGCGGCGTCCTCCGGACCCTCTCCGACGGGTACGGAGAAAGGCCACTGCATGTCTTCTTAAATCGATCTCGATCAAGGACAAAGACATGCGGCGATTCATAGTGCTACAGCGACTTTGCGCGTCTGATAAGACGCGCGCAAGCGCGAGCGGCGGTTCTCACTCCAGCGTAGGTCGAGTATACGCCGCCTGCACACCGGATCGATCTTAAAATCTAGCGGGAGAGCGGAGCGTCCCCGATAGGCTGGAATTATTGCGCCGCAAACACCCGCTTCGGCCGAAACTCGCCCTCGGTGATTTCGCCGATCGCGACGAGCCTGCCGCGGGCGGTGGCATAGGCTTCAGGGGTGGGCAGTGGCGCATCTCGGCCACGCAGAATGATCGGATTGCCCATCCTGAGCCGGTGCGCCTGGTCATCATTGACGGCGATGTGCGGCAGGTCCGACAGCGCTTCGCCAGTTTCGATCAAATACTCGTCCAGCGCAGCCAGCCGCTCCGTCTCGTCCTCGATCTTCTCCAAAGTGACGAGTTCGGAGAGCGGCACCATATCCTCCTCGCCGAAGGGGGCGACGAAAGTGCGGCGCAGCGAAGCGATATGGCCGAAGCAGCCGAGGTCGCGGCCCATGTCGCGGGCAAGCGAACGGACGTAGGTCCCCTTGCCGCATTCGATCTCGAATTGCGCAAGGTTTGGGGTGCAGCCGATCAGCGACAGCCGGAAAACCTCCACCTCTCGCGCCGGGATTTCCACGGTCTCGCCGTCGCGCGCGAGATCGTAGGCTCGCTCGCCGTCGATCTTGATTGCCGAAAACTGCGGCGGAATCTGGCTGATCACGCCGGTATAATTCGGAAGAAGTGCGCGAATCGCCTCTTCGCCCGGCCGGTCGGCCGACGAGCGGACGACCTCGCCTTCGAGGTCGTCGGTCGAGCGCTCTTCGCCCCAAGCGACCGTGAATTCGTAGATCTTGCGGCCATCCATCACGTAAGGCACGGTCTTCGTCGCGTCGCCGAGCGCGATCGGCAGCATGCCGGAGGCAAGCGGGTCGAGCGTGCCGGCGTGACCGGCCTTTTGCGCCTTGAACAGCCACTTGATTTTGGAGACCGCCTCGGTGGAACCGTAGTCGAGCGGCTTGTCGAGGATAAGCCAGCCTGAAATCGGGCGGCCCTTGGGTTTGCGCGGTTTGGACATACTCTTCTATTCTTCGTCTTCGGAATCCGGATCGAGGTCGCGGCTGACTTCCGGCGAGCGCAGCAGCGCGTCGATCTTCTGGTAATTGTCGAAGCTGGTATCGTCGCGGAAACGGATGTCCGGCATGTATTTCATCTGCCGAAGCTGCGGTCCGAGCCGACCGCGGATGAATTTTGCATTTTTGTTCAGCGCCTCGATGATCGTTGCATGATCCGCGACGCCGAGCGGCGTCACATAGGCGGTGGCAATCTTCAGGTCCGGCGACATGCGCACTTCGGAAATGGAAATCACCGTCTTTTCGATCAGCGGGTCGCGCACTTCGCCGCGCTGCAGGACCTGTGTGATCGCGGCGCGCACCTGTTCGCCGACGCGCAGCATGCGTTGGGAGGGTGCGGAGGATGTGGATTTGGCCATCGTTCTTATCCCGGACCGCGAATGCCGAAGCCACGGCGGTCGTTTCAGTTCGAGAGCAAGTGGGGTAGGGCACCGCTCGCCTCTACCTCCCTGCCTTCAAAAAAATGCGAGCGCCGGAACCGATCCGGCGCTCGCAAAATCTCATGCCGGACCCGGCTAGAGAGTCCGGGTGACGTGCTCTACGCGGAAGCACTCGATCGTGTCGCCTGGACGGATGTCCTCGTAGTTCTCGAAGGCCATGCCGCATTCCTGGCCGGCCTGGACCTCGGAGACCTCGTCCTTGAAACGCTTGAGCGTCTTGAGCTTGCCCTCGTGAATAACGACGTTGTCGCGCACGAGGCGGACGCCGACACCGCGCTCGACCTTGCCCTCTGTGACCCGGCAACCGGCGACCTTGCCGACCTTGGTGATGTTGAACACCTCCAGAATCTCGGCATTGCCGAGGAAGGTCTCGCGCCGCTCGGGCGAAAGCAGACCGGACATCGCCGATTTCACGTCATCCACCAGATCGTAGATGATGTTGTAGTAGCGAATTTCGATACCCGCGCGCTCGGCCGCATCGCGCGCCTGCTTGTTGGCGCGGACGTTGAACCCGATGATCGCGGCGTTGGAGGCCTCGGCGAGGGAGATATCCGACTCTGTGATGCCGCCTGCGCCCGAATGGACCATGCGCGCACGCACCTCGTCCGTACCGAGCTTTTCCAATGCGCCGGCGATCGCTTCGATAGAGCCCTGCACATCGCCCTTGATAACCAGCGGGAACTCCTTCAGGCCGGAGGTCTGGAGCTGGCTCATCATCTGCTCGAGCGAACCGCGCGAGCCGGACTGACGGGCCACCGCCTTTTCACGGGCAAGTCGCTGGCGATATTCGGAGATCTCGCGTGCGCGGCTTTCGCTCTCGACGACGGCGAACTTGTCGCCGGCAGCCGGCGTACCGGATAGGCCGAGAACTTCCACCGGGGTCGACGGGCCGGCGGACTTGACGTGCTCGCCCTTGTCATTGACGAGCGCACGCACGCGGCCCCATTGGTCGCCGGCGACGATGATCTGCCCCGGGGTCAGCGTACCCTTCTGGACGAGAACCGTCGCAACCGCACCGCGGCCACGGTCGAGCTCGGCTTCAACCACCGTACCTTCGGCCGTCCGGTTCGGATTGGCCTTGAGGTCGAGGATTTCCGCCTGCAGCAGGATCGCTTCGAGCAGTTTGTCGAGGTTGGTGTGATTCTTCGCCGAAACTTCGACGTCGAGCACTTCGCCGCCCATCGATTCGACAAAGACCTCGTGCTGCAGGAGCTCGGTGCGGACCTTTTGCGGGTTTGCCGCCGGCTTGTCGACCTTGTTGATCGCCACGATGATCGGCACGTTGGCCGCCTTGGCGTGATTGATCGATTCGATCGTCTGCGGCATCACGCTGTCATCGGCAGCAACCACGAGGACGGCAATGTCCGTCGCTTGGGCGCCCCGGGCGCGCATGGCCGTGAAGGCGGCATGGCCGGGGGTGTCGATGAAGGTGATCTTTTGGCCGTTCTGCTCGACCTGATAGGCACCGATGTGCTGGGTGATGCCGCCCGCTTCGCCGGCAACTACATTGGCGTGGCGGATCGCATCGAGCAGCGACGTCTTGCCGTGGTCGACGTGGCCCATGATCGTGACGATCGGCGGACGCGGCACCAGATTTTCTTCCACGTCGGAGATGTTGAAGATGCCTTCCTCGACGTCGGACTCGGAGACGCGCTTGACCGTGTGACCGAATTCGACGGCGATGAGCTCGGCCATATCGGCGTCGATCAGATCGCCGGGCTTCATCATCTGGCCTTCCTTCATCAGGAACTTGATGACGTCGACAGCGCGTTCGGACATGCGCTGCGACAATTCCTGGATCGTGATGGTTTCCGGCAGGACGACCTCACGCGAGATCTTCTCGCGGGTTTCCTGCATCTGGCTGCGCTTGAATTTCTCCTGACGGCGGCGCATGGCCGAAAGCGAGCGGCCGCGCTGGCTGCCGTCCTCGTCGACGGCTGCGGTCAGCGTCAGCTTGCCCTGACGACGGCCTTCGTCGCCCTTCGGACGGGTGACGGGCTTGGCCGGCTCCGGCCGCGCGACCTTGCCGCGCACCGGTCCGGCACCGCGCCGGCGCTCGTCCTCTTCCTCGCCGCCCGGTCGGCGGCCGCGAGCGGCGACGCCAGCCGGGGCCTGCGGAGCTGCCGGCGACGGTCGTGGCGGCTGCGGGCGCGCCTCGGCGCCGCGCTCGACAACGGCCGGGCGCTCCTCTTCGACCTTCACTTCGGCCTTTTCTTCTACTGCTGGGCGTGCTTCTGCCGGGCGTGCTGCCTCTTCGGCGGCACGACGCGCGGTCTCTTCCTTCTCGCGAGCGATGCGCTCTTCTTCCTCGCGCCGCCGGCGGGCTTCCTCTTCGGCACGGCGCTTGGCATCCTCGACCTCACGGATCTGAGCTTCTGCGAGCGCGCGACGGCGGGCTTCCATCTCGCCGGCCGAAAGGTCGTTCAGGACAACGCCACGGGGACGGTTTTGCTCGGAGCGCGGCTGATGTGGTTGCGGCTGCGGGGCCGGGCGGCCGGCAGGCTGTGGCGGAACAGGGCGCTGCTCGGCCGGGCGAGCGGCCGGCGTCGCGGCGACCGGCGGGATCGGGCGCTCGTCCTTGTGCTTGGTCAGGCCGCGCGTTCTCTTGGTTTCGACCACGACCGCCTTCGTGCGACCGCGGCCCATGTCTTGGCGTACTGTCCCATGCGCCACCCCGGAGGGCTTCAGGGTCAGCGTCTTCTTGCCCGCTACGCTGAGTGTCTTGTCGTCTTTGTTGTCGGTCATTCCGTTCCGTTCCTAGCGATCAGGGCCGGATGCGTATCACCTGACCCCGTCTTCCAAATTGTCTCAAACAATGCTCGCTATGCCGGCATCTGCCGGTGACGCGTATCATTGCTGTGGCTTGCCAGTGCCGCCTTCGGCCCGGACCGGGACGGATCCTCGGTACTTTTCGAGCATGATTGCGCGCTTCACTACACCTTCTCCCGCCTGCCCTGCAAGCGCTGCGGCATGGATAAAAGCATTACTTCCCAAAAGGCCCTCCATTTCCGCCACCGTGAAGGGGCGGAAGGCTGGTATTTCCGTTTCGTCCTCGCCGACGAAGCTCATCGCCTTGCGAGCCTGGTCGATCTTGCGGACGCCGTCGGCGGCTGCGTCGACGGCGTGAAACACCGCCAGCGCCCCGAGGCCGCGCACTGCCTGCTCCGTCTTAGTCGCGCCGGTGACGAACTGGCCGGCCTTGCGCGCCATGTTCATCATTCCGGCGAGCTGTTCTGCGAGCAGCCGGTCGACCTCGTCCGCCAACGCCTGATCGGCCTTGACCTCGGCCCGAAGGGCGCGGGCGAAGAGCTTCTTCGCCGCGGCCTTCTCTATGAACCGCCGCTCGGCCTTCACCCAGCAGCCGCGCCCGGGAAGCTGCCGCTTCAAATCCGGAACGATGCGTCCGTCGGGACCGGCAACGAAGCGGATCAGCGTGTCGGGCGAACCGCTCTCGCGCGTGACGATGCAGGTTCGGCTGCTGTCGCTCCGGTCCTTCGGCCCCCTATCCGAGGGCAGGTTATCGGCCACGGGCTCAACCTGCATCGGCTTCAGGCATCCTGCTCGGCGCCTTCGGCGACTTCGATCGGCTCGTCCTGCTCGCCCTCAGCCTTCGCCAGGTCCTCCTCTGTGATCCAGCCGGCCACAAGCCGCGCCTGGACGATCATCGTCTCGGCCTCTTCGCGGGTGACGTCGAACTTCGAGAAGATGCCTTCGAAGCGCTTGGTCTCGCCGTCCTTGCGCTCGGTCCAGCCGACCAGATCGTCGGCGGCGCAGCCGGCGAAATCTTCGACCGTCTTGATGCCTTCCTCGCCGAGCGCGACCAGCATTTGGCTGGAAAGCCCATTGATCTGGCGCAGGTCGTCGGAGACGCCGAGCTCCTGGCGCTTGGCGTCCATCTCCGCCTCGATCTTCTCGAGATATTCGCGGGCGCGCGTCTGGATCTCGGTCGCCGTCTCCTCGTCGAAACCGTCGATCGAGGAAATCTCGTCGAGATCGACATAGGCGAGTTCCTCGACCTGGGCAAAGCCTTCGGAGGCGAGAACCTGGCCGACCATCTCGTCGACGTCCAGCGCTTCCATGAAGAGCTGGGTGCGCTCGTTGAACTCCTTCTGGCGACGCTCGCTTTCCTCCTGCTCGGTGAGAATGTCGATATCCCAGCCGGTGAGCTGCGAGGCGAGGCGGACGTTCTGGCCGCGGCGGCCGATGGCGAGCGAGAGCTGCTCGTCGGGGACGACGACCTCGATGCGCTCCGCATCCTCGTCGAGGACGACCTTGGTCACCTCCGCCGGCTGCAGGGCGTTGACGATGAAGGAGGCCGGATCCGGCGACCATGGGATAATATCGATCTTCTCTCCCTGGAGCTCGCCTACGACGGCCTGAACGCGCGAGCCGCGCATGCCGACGCAGGCGCCGACCGGATCGATCGACGAATCGTTCGAGACAACGGCGATTTTGGCGCGCGAGCCCGGATCGCGGGCGACCGACTTGATCTGGATGATGCCGTCATAGATTTCCGGCACTTCCATGGTGAAGAGCTTGACCATGAACTGCGGATGCGTGCGCGACAGGAAAATCTGCGGCCCGCGCTGTTCGCGGCGGACGTCGTAGACGAAGGCGCGCACGCGATCACCGTAGCGCATGGTTTCGCGCGGGATCATCTCGTCGCGGCGGATGATACCTTCGCCACGGCCGAGATCGACGATGACGTTGCCGTATTCGACGCGTTTGACGGTGCCGTTGACGATCTCGCCGACGCGGTCCTTGAACTCTTCATACTGACGGTCGCGCTCGGCCTCGCGCACCTTCTGCACGATCACCTGCTTGGCGGACTGTGCAGCGATGCGGCCGAAATCCATCGGCGGCAGCGGATCGGCGATGAAATCGCCGAGCTTGGCGTCCGGGTTGCGGTCGCGCGCCAGTTCGAGCGGGATCTGGGTCGAATAGTCCTCGGCATGTTCGACCACCTCGAGAAGACGCTGGAGACGGATTTCACCGGTCTTCGGGTTGATGTCAGCGCGGATGTTCGATTCCGAACCGTAGCGCGAGCGCGCCGCCTTCTGGATCGCATCCGCCATCGCGGCCAGAACGATCTCGCGGTCGATCACCTTTTCCCGTGCGACAGCATCTGCGATCTGCAGAAGTTCGAGCCGGTTAGCACTGACTGCCATGTCTTGTCTCCGTCTGGTTGCAGGGGGCCTTTAGAGCGCGCCGTGCCTCATTCGATAGGATTGTCTTCGTCTTCGAAATTCTCGTTGGCGGCGCGCGCCGCCTTCGCCTTCTTGTCTGCCGCCAGCGCATCGCGGATCAGGTCGTCGGTCAGGATCAGCCGCGCCTCCGATAGGGCGGTGAACGGAATGGCGACAGTCGGTTCCTCGCCATAGGCGGGCTGGTCGCGCTCGAGGCGGAAGCCCTCCTCGTCCACCGACACGATCTTGCCACGGAAGCGCTTGCGCCCGTCGACCATGATCGAAGTCTCGCACTTCATCAAATGGCCCTGCCAGCGGACGAAGTCGGACTTTCGCACCATCGGGCGATCGATGCCCGGCGACGACACTTCGAGATGATACGCCTTGTCGATCGGATCTTCCACGTCGAGAACCGGCGAGATCGCCTTCGAGACCTCCTCGCAATCCTCGACGGTCATCGTGCCGTCGTTGCGTTCCGTCATGATCTGCAGCGTCAGTCCGTTTTGGCCGGACATACGCACGCGCACCAGCCGAAAACCCATCTGCACCAGCACGGGTTCGACGATGTCGGCGATGCGCCGGTCGAGCCCGGTTTCCATGATCAGGCGCGGTTCATTTGCATTTTCAGCCGTTGCCTTGTCGGACAAACGATCATCTCCTCATCGGACCGGCTAATAAAAAAGAGCGGGTCCTGACGGAGCCCACTCTTCATCTACCGATCAAGAATTTGAGGCTCATATACGCTTCCTTGCCGGAGATTGCAAGGGTTGCGGCCAAAGCGGCGCCAATTCGCAGCGCTTGCACCTTCCCGCGCATCGAGGGCAAGTTTCAGCGGCTGGCGCATCACGTTTCAAGTCGTATAACGAAAGCGCCTCCGAGGTTCATTGTCAAATGGAAGAGATTACGAGGT
>JAPSJG010000081.1 GCA_031178305.1 Sinorhizobium sp. | reverse complement strand
AGCTCGTCGGCCTTGCGCTGTTCGGCGGCGAGCTCCGCCGCGTTCTGCTGGCGCAGCCTCTCCTTCTCGGCGGCAAGCATCGTCATGCGCCGCCCTTCCTCGAGATTGGCTGTCATCGCCGCCGTCAACTCCTCGCGCTGGCGGTTAATGCCGCTGCGGATACCCGCAAGCGCCTTCAGATCGGCAAGCAGGCTGTCGGTTTGCTGTCGGATTTCCGGAACAACGGCGCCGAGCAGGATCGCGCTTCGGACGGATGCGAGCGCGTCCTCCGGCGTCACCAGTATGGCGGGCGGCGGATTGCGCCCCATGCGCTGGAGCGCGGCGAGCACTTCGGCAAGCACGCCGCGCCGCGCCCTCAGCGACCTCCTGACCGCGTCTTCCTTGACCCGCAGCGCGCCGAGCCTCTTCTCGCCGTCCGCGATCTGCCGCTCGAGGTCCTGACGCTTGCGGGCCGATTCGACGATGGCCGAACGCAACGTCGCATTGCTTTTGTCGATGTCCGCGATCGTCTTTTCCAGCGCCTCAGCGCGCTCGCGCGAGAGCGTGATCGTCTTCGATAGCGCCTCGAGTTCGCTCCGCGTGCTTTCGCGCCTCAGCGCAAGCGCCGCGGCCGGGTCCTGATCTTCCTCCTCTGCCGCGCGCTCAATCGCACCGGCAACGCCCGTATCCTCGGCAAGCACCGGGGCAATCGTCGACAGGAGAAGCGCCGCGACAGCGGCATCACGGCCGATCCGCAGCACCCGTGCGCTCCGGCTCAAATCCCCATCTTCTCTTGCTCGTCTCATCGTGCATCCGCGAAAATCGGTGGGAGACCCTACAGCGCCGCGCGTCTTATCAGACGCGCAAAGGTCGCTGTAGCACTTTGAATTGCCGCATGTCTTTTTCCTTAAATCGAGGTCGATTTAAGGAGATATGCAGTAGGCTCAGGACCTACTAAATTCATCCATTCTGTACCGGTCCATGGGATTGGGTGGAAGAAAGCACGCGCAAGGCAAGCCCCTGAGGTCTTGTCGAGCATTGTTTTCGATCAGACGGCCCATGGACCGGAGCCCGGAGGCGCGGCGGATTTCGCGCCTGAATGCGTCAGAAAGATTTGAAAATGTTCGGCATGTTCCCGCATCTTTCCTCCTAGCCAGACACGAAACCCGCCGCGCAGAATAGATGAATTTAGTAGGTCCTGAGCCTAGTCTGATTTGGTGGACCCACCAACACATATTCTCGTTATCGCTTCGCGAGCCTGGACGCGGGCAGCCGAGCGCTCATTCGGAGATGATCTTCACCTTGTCGCCCGGCCTGACGGTGGAGGTGACCTGCATCGCATTGATCAGCCGGAAGAGATCGAGTTTCCGCTCCGTCCCCATCATTCGCGATGCCAGCGTCGCGATCGTGTCGCCGGACCTCACGGTTACGACGCGTATGCGCAGTGGCCTCAACGCCTGGATTTCGTTTGTCGTCATCCGTCGGAACGAGTTGCGCAACTGGCTGGCCGTCGCCTCGAGCGCGCTCGATCCCTTCGGCACGGCCGTCAGGAAGCGGTAGATGCGGTCGTCGATCCGGATCACCGTGACGTCGAAGTCCCAGCGGTCGGCAGAAGCGCGCGCGGTCGCCGCTTCGAGGCCGTTGACGGTGATCGGCTTTATCGTATCCGGCCGCAGGCCGGTCACCCAGCCGCTGGCAATGTAATCCGTCAGACTACGCCGGTTGGCGTCGCCGATGCCGTCGAAGCGGATGGCGACGTCGCCCGGCCCGGTCGCGAGCACCGCTTCGGCCTTGTTGTCGATCTGAAAGTCCACGGGCACGTCGAAGCGGATGCCGAGCTGTCCGTGCAGGAAGGTCTGGCCGCGGACATAGCCCTCTTGCGGACTGTCTCCATAAAGCAGCCCGTCGATGCCGGCGAGATAATACTCTCGCCCGCGGTCGCCGCTCGTGCCTTCGGGCCCGAAGGCGCGCGCATGGCGGCGCGCGAGTTCGACGCGCTGCGGCGCATTGGGGTGGCTCGAGAGAAAGTCGAGGCTCTGGTCAGCTTCCGGGTCGACCGAGGTAAACCGGCTATAGGCTGCCATGGAATCGAGGAAGCGTGCCGCCGCATAAGGATCGTAACCGGCCTCGCCCAGCATGCGCACGCCGATTACGTCGGCCTGCAGTTCCTGGTTGCGCGAGAAGGCGGCGAGCCGAAGCTTGCCGCGGGCGAGCGCTTGCTTGCCCGCGAGATCGGACGAGAGCACTTCGGCGACCACCCGGCTGGCGATCACTTCGGCTTCCTCACGCTGCTGGCGCTGGATGCCGTGGTTTGCCGTGACATGCGCCATCTCGTGCGAAAGTACGGCAGCCACTTCCGAGGCGTCGTTGGCCAGCGCAAGCAGGCCGCGCGTCACGTAAAGATAACCGCCCGGAAGCGCAAAAGCGTTGATTGCCGGGGAATTGAGGATGGTGATGCGATAGGACTGCTGCGGATTTTCCGAAACCGCGGTCAACGCGCCGGTGATGCGGGCGACCAGCCGCTCGGTCTTTGCATCGCGGTATTCACCGCCATAGCTCGCGACGATGCGGGGATGTTCGCGCGCGCCGAGCTGGGCGCGCGGATCGTTCTTCTGCACCTCCTCCACGATCTGCGGATTGGAGGAGGGCGAGACGGTCGGCTGGTAGGTCTGTTCGATCAGCGACTGGCAGGCCGAGAGAAGCGCTCCGGCAGACAATGCAACCAAAGATCGTGATGCCATGCCCCCGCGCCACGCCGGAAACCAGCCGTTTGTGACTGCACGCCTCGTCATACCTCAGCCCACTCTCACCCGCAGATGCCGGCCAGCCTCGCCCGCCAGTGACCATCAACGTTGAAAAAATCGTACTTTTTCAGCCGGATAGGGTGGCCGGCATAGGTCCTTCAGCTACGATCCTTGCTGTATCGATTCCAGCACCGTCTGCCTAGCCGATCCCAATAAAAATAGTTGCCCCGTGGTATCGTAGCAACGGATGCGCGAGTAACGCCCGCATCCGACCGATGCTCCGCGGGTCGCACAATGTGACGGTCAAATTGTGGCAAAGGGCGAAGATCGCCCTATTCATTGCCGAGAAAGCGGTTGATCGCCGCAATGTCACGGCGCTTCAGGAAGCGATCGAGGGAATCGTGGGCGACAATATGCCCCTTGTCGAGAAAGAGCACGCTGTCGGAGAGCTTACTCAAGTCTTCGGGGTGATGTGTGATCACCAGAATAGTATTGTCTTCTTCGCGGTGGAGATCGGCTAGGAGTTCACGCATTTCCGCTCGCATACCGGGATCGAGGGCGGCGAAGGGCTCGTCAAGGAGGAGCAGCGGCCGGTGCCGCACCAGGGCGCGGGCAAGCGCCACCCTCTGCCGCTCGCCGCCGGAAAGCGTTGGCGGCAATCTCCTGCCGAAGCCGGCAAGGCCGACCCGTTCGAGCGCCTCGTCGATCCTCTTGCGATCGGCGCTGCGCAAGCGGAGTGACGGGCTGATGCCGAAGCCGACATTGGTGGCGACGTCAAGATGGGCGAAAAGGTTGTTTTCCTGAAATATCATCGAGACCGGTCGTTCGGCCGGCGGGCGCCCCGCCATCTCCTCGCCGAAGACGCGGACGACGCCACGTTCCGGCGCTTCAAAGCCGGCAATGACGTTGAACAACGTCGTTTTTCCCGAGCCGGAGGCGCCAGCCACGCTGACGATCTCGCCGGCCTCGACGGTGCAATCGAAGGTGAGCACCATGTTTTCGAACCGCACCTTCACGCCTTCGAGTGTGACGGCGACGGAGCTCATGTGCGCGGTCCTTCCGGCGATCTCTGCTCGCCCGCCGTGCCGAGTATGGTGAGGATAAGGCATATAGTCCCGAGGATCAGCGCGAGGCCTGCCGCATCGGCGGTGCGATAGCTGCCCATCCGGCTATAGAGCAGCCAGGGCAGGGTCGCGAGGTCCTGCGAGCCGAAGAGCGCGATCGCACCCAAATCGCCGAGCGACAGCGCCAGCGCGAAGGAAAGGGCCATGAAAAGCGGCTTGCGCAACGGCGGCCAATCGATCCATCGCAGGCGATGGAAACCGCCGATGCCGAGGCTAGCGGCGAGCCGCTCCGTGCGCGCGGCGTGGCTTGCCATGGCTGGGGCGAGCACCCGGTGGACGAAGGGCAGCGCCATCAGCGCATTGATGGCGATGACGACGAAGGGGGCGAAACGGGCGACGTCGCCGAAAGGGCGCAGCAGCAGGAACCATCCGGCGCCGAGTACTACGGGCGGCGCCAGAAGGACCAACGACGTGCTCGCACCGATCGCGCCGGCGAAGAGCCGCGCCGGCATACGGTGGCGCCTCCTTGCCGGGATCATTGGTGCGAGCAGCAGACGTTGCGTGCGGATCATCAGGGCGGCGATCGTCACCGAAATCATTGCCGAGGGCAGCGCGACCAGCGCGCTGGTCGCAAGCGCCTGATGGAAAGCGCTTTCCCGGACGAGACGGCTGAGATCCGCCTGCATGCCGGACGTAACTATGGCTACGAATGGCATGCCGACGAAGAATAGCGCAAGGACCAGCCAAATGCGGTCCGCCAGGCGCGACAGCCGGCTCCGCCCATCGAAGCGCTGCACCGCCTTGCCGCTCGTCTCACCTTCTTCGGGCGGCGGCGCCACAAATTTCAGCATGAGAAGCAGCGTGCCCGTAAGCACGATCTGGAGACCGGCAAGGGCGATTGCCCGCGGCGGGTCGAAATCGAAGCGCAGCGCCTGGTAGATCGCGACTTCGATCGTACTTGCGGCGGGGCCGCCGCCAAGCGTCAGCACCAGCGTGAAGCTGGTGGCGCAGAGCATGAACACGAGGCCGGCAATGCCCGGCAGCAGACCCCGGATCGCCGGCCATTCGATGAAGCGGAAGATCGCGAGCGAACCCATGCCGAGATTGGCGGAAGTGCGCCAATATTCGGCCGGAATGCGTTCCAGCCCGGCGAGCATCAGCCGCGCGGCCAGCGGCATATTGAAGAAGACATGGGCAAGCAGGATGCCGAAAAGGCCGTAAATGCTGATCGGCTCCGCCAGTCCGGTCGCGGCAAGCAGGCGGTTCAGATCGCCCTGCCTTCCCCAGACCTCGATCAGGCCGAGCGCCGCCACCAGGGCGGGAACGCCGAGCGGCAGCGCCATCAGCCGCAGCATCCATACCCGGCCGGGAAAGGTTGCCTGTCGGGCAAGTGCGCGAGCGACGGGAATTGCAAAAAGGATCGACAGCCCCGTCGAGAGGCTTGCCTGCAGCAGCGTGAAGCGGGTGACGCGCCAGAGATAGGCGTCGAAAAGGCCGTCGCCGCCGCCCTGCGCGAGCATCGCCGCGGCGGCGAGCCCGACAAAAAGCAGAATGCCGCCGAGGCTGAAGCCTCCGGCGGCAATCGTCAGTCTGTTTTCACGAGCAATCAACCCAGGTCCTGACCCGCCTCAGTTCGTGCTCATGGCCGCCAACCATTCATCGATCCAGGCCTTGCGGTTGGCGGCGACCTCTTGCGGCGACATCAGGAAGGTCTTTTCCGGCTTGACGAGCTTGTCGAAGGCCGCCGGCAGGGGCTCTTTCGTTTCGCCGACCGGCATCATCCAGTTGGTGGTCGGGATGATCGACTGGAATTCGGGGCCGGTCATGAAGGCGAGAAACTGCCGGGCCAGCTCCGGCTCCTTGGTGTTCTTCGTCACGCCGGCCACTTCGATCTGGATATAATGCCCCTCGGCGAAGGCGGCAGCCTGGTAGCGATCGGTGTTTTCGGCAACCATATGGTAGGCGGGAGAGGTGGTGTAGGAGAACACCATCGGCGCCTCGCCCTTGGTAAAGAGGCCGTAAGCCTCCGACCAGCCGGGGGTCACGGTGAGCACGCGATCCTTTAGTTTCGCCCAGGCTTCACCAGCCCTGTCGCCATAGACGGACTTCACCCAGAGAAGCAGGCCGAGACCCGGCGTCGAGGTGCGCGGATCTTCGATCACGATCTTCTGGTTGGGATCGCCTTCGACCAGTTCCTCCAAGCTCTCCGGCGGGTCCTTCAGGGCTTCAGTGTCGTAGACCACAGCGAAGTGGCCGTAGTCATAGGGAACGAAGCTATCGTCGGAAAAACCGCCGGGGACCTTGAGCGTCGCGGTGTCGAGCCCATGCGGCGCAAAATAGCCGGTGGCCTTGGCTTCCGCGACGAGGTTGGTGTCGAGGCCGAGGACGATGTCCGCCTTCGAGTTCTCGCCTTCGAGCTTCAGCCGCGTCAGCAGCTCGACGCCATCGGCGACCCCGACATAGTCAACCTTGCATTCGCAGGTCTGTTCAAAAGCTTCGGCGACCTTCGCGCCCGGGCCCCATTCGCTGATGAAGCTCTCATAGGTGTAGACCGTCAGCGTCTTCTCGGCCGCCAATGCGCTGGTGGAAAAGGGTAAAAGTGCAATCGCAGCAATAGCAAGCCGCTTGGGCATCTTGCGGTGTAGTGGATTGGACATGTTCGGGCACCTCTCCCTTGTTGTTAATGCTGTGCGGGAAAAGCGCGTATCGGTCTGATCGCTTCTAATCCCTCCGCCGGTATGAGCCGGATCAGGTTCCGCGGGTTGGCTCGACGCCTCTCAGCCATGCTTCCGAAAAGTGGACCGCAGGCACCCCGTTAGAGCACCCGAGATTTAGCGTCCGATGGCGGCCAAGGCAAGCGGGGCGGAAGCATTTGCTCTGCATGCGGTCTGCGCCTATCGTCAAACAATCGTCGGCGGCATTTGTTCGCCCAGCGGAGCCACTCATGCCGGACATGCTCGTTCGCCTCTATGCCTTGCCCGAGAAGCGCACCTCCCGGCTCGCTGCCGGCATCAGCATCCGCCGCGCAATGGCGCCCGAGCGCCGCCGCGTCCTCTCATGGATCGAGGAGCACTTCGGTGCCGGCTGGGCGGGAGAGGCGGAAGCCGCCTTTTCCTCGACGCCGACACGGATCCACATCGCGCTCGACCAGGAACGGCTCGTTGGCTTTGCCTGCCATGACGTGACGGCGCTCTGCTTCTTCGGCCCGACAGGGGTGGAGGGCATTATGCGCGGCCGGGGCATCGGCGAGGCATTGCTCATCGAAACCCTGCTTGCAATGCGCGCGGCCGGCTATGCCTATGCGATCATCGGCGGTGCCGGCCCGACCGAATTCTACGCCCGCACCGTCGGCGCCGTGGAAATCCCGGATTCGACCCCCGGCATCTATGCTGGCATGCTGTCGCCCGGGACTCGATCCGAGGGAACCTGAACTGCGCAACGCGTTGGCGAAATGCGGCGCGGCGCCTCCTCCACCCTTTTCCTCCGGCGCCGGTTTGCGCTATGGGCTTCTCCATGAACCAGATTCCCTTCACGATCCTTCTCGGTGGCGCGCTCACGCTTACGGAGCGGCTGTCAACGCAGCTCGCCGGAAGCCGGTTCATCGCGGCCGATGGCGGCATGCGGCATGCGGCCACGCTCGGAGTCGTGCCCGAACTATGGGTCGGCGACTTCGATTCGACCGATGCGGTGCTGGACGCGAAATTCGCCGGCGTGCCGCGGGAACGCTACCCGGCCGCCAAGGCTGCGACCGACGGCGAAATCGCTGTCGAGGCGGCGCTTTGGCGCGGCGCGACTTCGCTCACCTTCGCCGGCGCCCTCGGCGGCACCCGCAGCGATCACGCCTTCCTGCATCTCCTGCGGCTCGCGGCACTCGCGGACGAGGGCTATGCGGTGTTCATGACCTCCGGCGAGGAGGAGGCCTATCCGCTTATACCGGGATCGCGGCAAATCGAGCTGCCGAAGGGCAGCCTGTTCTCGATCCTCGGCTTCACCGAGCTTTCCGGCCTCACCATCGAAAATGCACGCTACCCGCTCGATGGTTTCGCTCTGCCCTTCGGGTCCTCCCGGACGATTTCCAACGTCGCGGAAGGTCCGGTGCGCATTTCGCTCAAAACCGGCCGGGCCGTCGTGCTTGCCCGTCCCTATGACATTTCCGGAGCCTGACGCCTTGGCGCCCCCTATCCTGAAGCTTGACGACATGTTTCTCACCTTCGGCGGCACGCCGCTTCTCGCCGGCGCCAGCCTGCAGGTCGAGTCCGGAGACCGTATCTGCCTCGTCGGCCGCAACGGCTCCGGCAAGTCGACGCTGATGAAGATCGCGGCCGGGCTCGCAGAGCCGCAATCGGGCGAGGTCTTTCGGCATCCCACGGCAACCATCCGCTATCTGCACCAGGCGCCGGATTTCGACGGCTTCGATACGGTCCAGGCCTACGCCGAAGCGGGACTCGGTCCCGGCGATGATCCCTATCGCGTCACCTATATCCTGCAGCATCTGGGGCTGACGGGGGAAGAGGACCCGAAGCGGCTTTCCGGCGGCGAGGCACGGCGCTCGGCGCTTGCCCGCGTCATGGCGCCGGAGCCAGACATCCTGCTTCTCGACGAACCGACCAACCATCTCGACCTGCCGACGATCGAATGGCTGGAAGACGAGCTCGTGCGCAGCCGTTCGGCTTTGGTGCTGATCTCTCACGACCGGCGCTTTCTCGAAAACGTCTCGACCGCCACCGTCTGGCTCGACCGCGGCCGGTCGCGCCGGCTCGACCGCGGCTTTGCCCATTTCGAAGCCTGGCGCGACGAGGTGCTGGAGGCAGAGGAGCTGGAACAGCACAAGCTCGGCAAGGCGATCGAGCGCGAGGAGCACTGGCTGCGCTACGGCGTCACCGCCAGGCGCAAGCGCAATATGCGCCGTCTCGGCGAGCTGCAGGATATGCGCGCCCGCCATCGCGGCCACAAGGGACCGCAGGGCACGATACAGGCAACGATCGCCGACACGAAGGAATCCGGCAAGCTGGTGATCGAAGCGGAGAAAATCACCAAGTCCTATGGCGAGCGCACGCTCGTCGCGCCTTTCTCAATCCGCGTCCACCGCGGCGACCGGATCGGCCTCGTCGGCCCGAACGGCGCCGGCAAGACGACGCTGCTCAAGCTTCTGACCGGCCAGCTCGAGCCGGATTCGGGCAGCGTCAGGCTGGGCACCAATCTCGAGATTGCCACGCTCGACCAGAAGCGCGAGGACCTGAACCTCGACGATACGCTGGCCCATTACCTGACCGACGGGCGCGGCGAGACGTTGCTCGTCAACGGTGAACAGCGGCACGTCACCGGCTATATGAAGGAGTTCCTGTTCCAGCCGGAGCAGGCCCGCACGCCGATCCGAGAGCTCTCCGGCGGGGAGCGGGCGCGGCTGATACTTGCCCGCATCCTGGCGCGCGCCACCAATCTCCTGATCCTCGACGAGCCGACCAACGATCTCGATATCGAGACGCTCGACCTCCTGCAGGAAATCGTCGCCGGTTTCGCCGGCACGGTGATCCTCGTCAGCCACGACCGCGACTTCCTCGACCGCACCGTGACCTCGACCATTGCGCCAGCCAATCCGGAGGCGCCTGACGGCCGCTGGATCGAATATGCCGGCGGGTATTCCGACATGCTGGCGCAGCGCCGCGGCGCGATCGAGGAGAAGCGAAAGGCGGAAAAGTCGGAGAAGGCCAAGGCGAGCGATGCTCCCGCCGAAGCCACCGAACCGCAGAAGGCCAGGGGCAAGCTTTCCTACAAGCAGAAATTCGCGCTTGAGAATTTGCCCAAGGAGATCGCCAGGACCGAAGCCGAGATCGCCAAGCGCGAGGAGAAGATGCACGACCCCGATTTCTTCTCGCGCGATCCGGACGGCTTCGCCAAGCTCGCTGCCGAGCTCGAGAGGCTGAGGGAGACCCTCGTGCGTATGGAAGAGGAATGGCTGGAGCTCGAAATGCTGCGCGAGGAGCTCGAGGGCTGACTTTGGACGCAGCCCCGCTTTACTGCTCGGAGAGCTTCATGTCGGGATGGTAGTCCTTGCCTTCCACGACTTTCACCACCGCCTGGCCGCATTGCATGTGCTGGGTATCGGCGTTGAACTCATAGGTCGGCGCGCCATAGAGTTCCCATCCCTGGTTTAAGGCGGCCGTTACCTTGTGGCAGAAGGACGCGTCGTCGGGGCCGGTGAGGAATCGATAGAGTTTCAAAACTTTGCCTTTCGCTTTTCGATGACGTCCGCCTTTGCGGCGAGCTTTTGCGCCTCATGGAGATGGAGCCGCTCGACCATGCGGCCGCCGAGATTGATTACGCCCTTGTCGGCATTTTCCGGGAGGCCGAAGGCCTGCATGATCGCGCGTGCTTCCTCAAGCGCACTCTCGTCGATGCCGAATGAGTGATTGGCCGCCTCGATCTGGGCGGGGTGGATCAGCATCTTGCCGTCAAAGCCCATGTCACGGCCCTGCCGGCATTCCGCCTCGAAGGCTTGTGCATTGCGAAAATCGTTGAAGACCGCATCGATCGCGTCGAGACCGCTGGCGCGCGCAGCGAGGACAACCTGCAACAGCCAGTGCAAGAGGTAGGGTCGGCCGGGGAGGTCGGCAACGCCCGTCTCTTTCCTCAGATCATTGAGACCCACGACCAGGCAATCGAGCCGGCCGGCGGAGGTGCGGCCGATTTCCGCGATGGCCGGCGCATTGATGACACCGCGCGGCGTCTCGATCATGGCCCAGAGCCGCAATGACTCCGGCGCGCCGTTTTCGGAAAGCCAATCGAGCGCCGATCGAATGACGGCGGGCTCCTCCACCTTGGGCAAGAGGATCGCGTCCGGCTTGGCGGCGAGCGCGGCCGCAAGGTCCCGTTCGTCGAAACCTCTTTCCGCCACATTGATGCGGATGATCGCTTCGCCATCCGGCCGGCTTGTGGAAAGATGGCGGACAAGGGCATCGCGCGCCTCGGCCTTGCACTCCGGGGCCACTGCGTCCTCGAGATCGAAGATCACGGCATCCATCGCCAGATCCTTGATCTTGGCGAGCGCGCGACGACTGTCCGCCGGAACTGAAAGCACGGATCGGCGCAGCCGCACGGGGTGATGATCGGTCGGTCGCATCATATGCTCGTTGTGCCCGCCTTTGCGTTTTCGCGCAAGACGGAGTGGTCGAAACCTCTTGCATGCGGTCTGCCGAGCTCCCACATGCCCGATAGAAAGGTGACCAACATGCAAAGCATCCGCTCTGTTCTTTTTACGGCCGCAGCCATCGCCCTCTCGCTGGTGGCTATCGTTTTCACCGCCTCGCTGGCGCTTGCGCTTGCCGGCATCGCCGCCGTGGTTGCGATCGGCAGTGCGATAGCCGCAAGGCTCAACGCCCGGCCGGCACAGGCACGCGCCCGGGCGGCTTCACCAGGTCAGCCGCGCGAAATGCGGATATGGAACGACGGCCGCGGCACAATCATCGATCTGTAATTGCCCGAGAGCGG
>JAPSJG010000520.1 GCA_031178305.1 Sinorhizobium sp. | reverse complement strand
AACAAAAGCGGACGCAAAGGTAGGAATCATGAAGGCCAATGAAGTCGAGCTCCTATGCACTCTAGGTCCCGCGTCCCTTAATGACCGGGTGATCCATTGGCTGGAGCGCGCCGGCACTTCGCTGTTGCGCCTCAACCTGTCGCATACGAAGATCGAGGATCTCGAGAGAATCGTCGAATTCGTCCAGAAGCGCACATCCATTCCTCTTTGCCTCGACACGGAAGGCGCGCAGGTCCGTACCGGCCCCCTGGCTGACGGCAAAGTGACCGTGCGGGAGAACCGGTTCGTCACGGCTCGGGCCCGGCCGGTCGCTGGCGACCAGTTCAGCATCAGCCTCTACCCGGCCTATATCGTCAACCAGCTTAAGGTCGGCGACTTCGTCAGCATCGATTTCAACGCGGTTCTCTCGCAGGTGGTGGAGAAACGGGATGGCGAAGTCGTCCTGCGAATCCTCAATGGTGGGGAGATCGGACCCAACAAGGCCGTGACGGTACAGCGTCCGCTCGAGATGCCGCCGCTGACCGAAAAGGATCGTGCGGCGATTGCAATCGGCCGCCGCTTGAGCATTCGCCACTTCGCGCTTTCCTTCGCTCATCGCGCGTCGGATGTCGATGTCATTCGGTCGCTCGCGGGCAGCGATGCAGTGATCATATCGAAGATCGAATGCATAAGCGGCCTGCGCAATCTCACGGCAATTGCCGAAAAGTCGAATGCAATCCTGATCGATCGCGGCGACCTCTCCCGGGAGGTGCCGATCGAGCAGATCCCCGCAATCCAGAAAATGATCATCCGCAACGCGAAAGCGCATGGCGTGAAGGCCTATGTCGCGACGAATCTGCTCGAGTCGATGACAAGCTCGCCGACACCAACGCGCGCGGAGGTCAACGACATTTACAACACGCTCTCCGACGGTGCCGACGGCTTGGTTCTGGCGGCCGAAACCGCAATCGGCCAGTATCCGGTGAACTGCGCGCGAATGGTGGTGAAGGTTGCCCAGCAATTCCAGCGCAACATCAGTGCCGGCACACGACCCATTCGCGTCCGTGCCTCGTCGCTGATTGGCGGCGTCGAACCGCATGGCGGACGTCTCGTTTGTCAGACGATCGCCCCAGGTGAAAATCCGCCGCTGGCGGACCTGCCGGCGTTCACGGTCAGTGACGAGGAACTGACCGATGTCGAGCAGATCGCCCGCGGCACCTTTTCGCCGCTTCGCGGCTTCATGGACAGGGAGTGCCTGGAAAGCGTGCTGGAGCACAATCGGCTCCCGTCCGGCCTGGTCTGGACAATGCCGATATTGCTAGCCGTCCCGAAGGAGGTCGCAGATCGCCACGGGAGAGGCGATCGCGTGCTGCTCTCCACCAGGTGCGGAGCGCCGCACTCGCTCCTCGACATTACCGATGCCTATGAGTTCGACCCCCAGCTTCTCGCCCGCAGATGGTTCGGCACCGACTCGCGCGAGCATCCCGGCGTCGCCCGCGTGCTGATCCGTGGCGGACATTTCCTGTCGGGCAACGTCACGCTCGTTCAGCCGCTGCCCTTGCCGTATCGGCGTTACGACCTCACCCCGGCGCAGCTGCGAACCGTTTTCGCGCATAAAGGCTGGAGCCGGGTGGTCGCCTTTCACAGCCGCAATCTCGTCCATCGCGGCCATGAGATGATCCAGATCGAGGCGCTGGAGCGCACCTACGCGGACGGCCTTTTGATTAACCCGATCGTTGGGCACACGAAGCGCGGGGATTTTCTTCCGCATCTGATCCTCGACGGCTATCAGGCGATGCTGGATTACGGCGTCTACCCGTCCGGCAAGGTGGTGCTCGCAAGCTTCATCACCTATCCCCGGTTTGCCGGCCCGCGCGAGGCGGTCTTCACGGCCCTCTGCCGCAAGAACATGGGCTGTAGCCATTTCATCATCGGGCGCGATCACTCCGGTGTCGGCAGCTTCTACGGGCCGAATGCCGGCCGGGAATTGTTCGACGAACTCGGCGATCTGGGGATAGCGCCGATCTTCTTCGACGCCATAGGCTACGACCTACAGTCCGAGCGCTATGTCGACCTCAAGGCCTGCGAGTCCGCCAGGCCGATCAGCGGCACGGAAATTCGCCGCGCCCTAATGGCGGGAGAGGCGCTGCCGAACTGGATGATGCGCTCCGAGGTCCAGGACGTCGTGCGCGCCGAATTGATGATGAAACATTCGCTGTTCCAGGAATAGTTCAGAGGCTGGAGAGAAACGATGGCTGAAGGAATGCAGGCGCTGGACCCTGAAGTCCGGCGGGGGCACTCTGACCCGCAAGGTGGAAGCGTGCTTTGGCTGCTTGGGCCGACCTCGGCCGGCAAGACGACGCTGGCGACCCGCGTCGTTGCGGATCTCAGGAAGAACGGTATCCCAGCCATTCTCTTCGACGGGGACGAGGTCCGCGATTTCTTTGGCGAGGGGCTCGGCTTCGGCACGGGAAGCCGGCTACGCGTGGTTTCGGTGCTAGTGCATTTGGCCAACAAGGCGGCGGATGCCGGCCTCAATGTCGTCGTCGCCGCCCTGACGGCCGGTCAGGATGCGCGCGATTATGTGCGTGAAAACGTGAAGAACCTGACGCTCGGTTACGTCTGCTGCTCAATCCAGGGCTGCGCGCAAAGAGATCCGAAGGGACTTTACC
>JAPSJG010000519.1 GCA_031178305.1 Sinorhizobium sp. | reverse complement strand
GAAGCCGGATAGCGGTTCGTAGCGGATGCGTTCAGATGGCCCCGACGACGAGGGCGCTGACGAAAGCGAAGGCAGCGAGGACGGCGAGCGAGTGGGGAACGAGCGCCACCGACGGACGCCGGGTCGGTCCGGCCGCATGGAGCGGGGTGCGGGATCGGATCATCGCCTTCGTCGCGTTCATTATTCGTCTCCGCTGGCTCAGCCTGCTGGGTCTGACCTGCAATTGCTCTAACCGGAAGCTGAGTTCTCCTATATTCTCGATATTCTTTGTAGATATTATTTTCCGCCGAACGCGCAAGGCGTAAAAAATCCGTTTAGGACATCGATGCGGGAATCGGCGGCAGCGCGCCTGCCGCCGGGGTGGGCCGCCGCCACGGACGGCGAACCTACCAGCCGACCGCATCCTTGAAGGAATACCACCAGGAGCCGATCGTCGAATATTGCGCGCGGAACATCCGCCCGCCGGGGAAGGGATACCAGGGCAGCTTCGCGAACACGTCGAAGCGCGAGGCGTCGCCATCGATCGCCTCGGCGAGGATGCGGCCGAAGAGGTGCGAGCCGGCAACGCCGTGGCCGCTATAGCCATGGGCGAAATAGGTGTTGGCGCTTATCCGCCCCATCTGCGGCACGCGGGTGAAGGAAAGCGCGAAGTTTCCGCTCCAGGCATAGTCGATCTTCACGCCCTTCAAGCGCGGAAAGACCTCTTCGAGGTTGGGCCTGAGCTTTGCCACCACATCCGCCGGATCGGTGCCGCCATAGACGGTGCCGCCGCCGAAGATCATCCGCTTGTCGGCGGAAAGCCGGAAATAGTCGAGGATGTAGCGAACGTCCTCGACGCACATGTCGCTTGGGATCAACGCGTGCGCCAGTTCCTCGCCGAGCGGTTCGGTGGTGATCATCTGCGTCGAAACGGGCATGACGCGCGCGACGAGTTCCGGCACTGCATCGCCAAGATAGGCATTGCCGCAGAGCACGACGATGCGAGCGGAGACTTCCCCCTTCTCGGAATGGACCGTTGGCCGCGCCGCCGTTTGGTCGACGCGTATCACCGGCGACATCTCGTAGATGACACCGCCGAGGCTCTCGAAGGCGCGCGCCTCGCCGAGCACCAGGTTGAGCGGATGCATATGACCGCCGGTCGTGTCCAGCATGCCGCCACAATAGGCGTCGGCGTTGACGAGCTTGCGGAGCTCCTTGCGGTCGAGCAGCTGGTGATCGTCCATGCCGTATCTGCGCCAGAGTGCCTGCCTGGCCTCGAGTTCCCTCATATGCGTGGCGGTATAGGCGGCATAGATGTTGCCGGACTTCAGATCGCAGCCGATCTGGTATTGACTAACGAGCCGGCGGATGATGCGCCCGCCCTCCTGCACCAGCCCGCCTATGAAGCGGGCCGCATCCTCGCCATAGCGGCGCTGGATAGTGGAGAGACTGGCATTGAGACCGTTGACGATCTGTCCGCCATTGCGCCCGGAGGCGCCCCATCCGACCTGCGCGCCCTCGACCACCGCGACCTTGTAGCCCTTCTCCGCGAGATGAATGGCCGTTGACAGGCCGGTATAGCCGGCGCCGACGACGCAGATGTCCGTTTCCACTAGCCCCTCAAGCTTCACCGGCGTGCGGATGATGTTTCGGGAGGCGGCGTAATAGCTCGTCGGATAGGCGCCGTCGCCGGCATAGGATTTTGGTGCCATCACACGATTTCCAGATAGGCGCTGAACTCGTAGTCCGTGACCTGTTCGGCAAAGCCGGCGATCTCCTGGCGCTTGCAGGCGATCAGCATTGAGCGAAGCACGGGGTCGAAGATCTCGGCGGCAATCGGCCCCGCCTCGAAGGCATCGACCGCCTGCCCCCAATCGGCCGGAATTTTGGGCAGTTTTTCCGTGGAATAGGCGCGCCCGGCGACGGGCGCCGGCGGCTTCCATTTGTTGCGGATGCCGACGAGCGCGGCACCGAGGATTGCCGCCGCGACGAGATAGGGATTGGCGTCCGCACCGGCGACCCGGTGTTCGATGCGGCGCGCGGCCGGATTGCCGCCGGGTATGCGGATCGCTGAGGTACGGTTCTCGTATCCCCAGGAAATCGACGTCGGCGCGTGGGTGTCGGGGCGCAGGCGCCTGTAGGAATTGAAGTGCGGCGCAAAGAGCAGCGTCGTCTCCGCCATGCCGCGCAGAAGGCCCGCCACCGCGTATTTCAACATGGACGACCCCTCGTCGCTACCATCGTCGAAGACATTGTTGCCCTCTTCGTCGAGCAAGCTGAAATGGATATGCATGCCATTGCCGGAGCGCGTGCCGTAGGGCTTGGCCATGAAGGTGGCCGCGAGCCCATGCTTGCGGGCGACGCCCTTGACGATGCGCTTGAAGAAGATCGCGTCGTCCGCCGCCTTCAGCGGATCGTCGGTATGCAGCAGGTTGATTTCGAACTGCCCGATGCCGTTCTCCGCTATTGCCGCATCGGCCGGCACGTTCTGGCGAGCGCATTCCTTGTAGACGTCGGAGAAGAACTCCCCGAAATCGTCGAGCTCGTCGATCGAAAGGATCGCGTCGGAGTCGAGCCGCTTGCCGGTATAGGGCGAGATCGGCGGCACCGCGCTGTCGGGCTCCGGATCAATGAGGTAAAACTCGAGCTCGGTCGCGACGACCGGCCGCAGCCCCAGTTC
>JAPSJG010000518.1 GCA_031178305.1 Sinorhizobium sp. | reverse complement strand
ATGTAGCGGGCGAGCACGACGAGTTCCGCGCCGGTCTGCTCGACGATCTCCATCAGCTGCGCTTCGGCCTTCGGCTTGTTTTCCTTCGTCACCTTGATGTGGTGGAAGGGGATGTCGTGGTTGACGATCACCTTCTGGTAATCGAAGTGGTTGGACACGACGCCGACGATGTCGATCGGCAGCGCACCGATCTTCCAGCGGTAGAGCAGGTCGTTCAAGCAGTGGCCGAAGCGCGACACCATCAGCAGCACCTTCATCCGCTCCGCCTGGTCATAGAGCGCCGTCTCCATGCCGAATTTTTCGGCGGCCGGCTTCAGCCCCTCTTCAAGGGCCGCACGCCCTACGCCTTCCTCCGAGATGAAGGAGACACGCATGAAGAAGAGCCCGGTCTCGAGGTCGTCGAACTGGGAGCTGTCGATGATGTTGCAGCCCTGCTCGGCCAGATAACCGGAAATGGCGGCGACGATGCCGCGCGTCGATTTGCAGGTTACCGTCAATACATAAGCCTTCATGACTATCCTTACTCGTCTCGCTTCCGACTCGCGTCCCACCCTCTATCATCTGCGGCGGACGCAGTCCCCTCCTGAAGCGACGCGCATCTGATCATGCGCGAAGCTCCCTGCAATTTGATCTGCCGCATGAAAGTCATGCGGTCGCATCGATCCTGTCGAGAAACGTCTCAAGCTCTTCGCGCGCAATGCCGACCAGATGCGCCTCTTCCGGATAGGCGCCGGAGCGCACGTCTTCGGCATATTCGCGGAAGGCGGCGATGCGCTCCTGCTGCAGCCGGTCGAATTCGGCGGCGAAGTTGCGGTAGACCTTGGCGTGGCGCGGATAATGGCCGCGGTTCTGCCCGAGCACGTCTTCGGCGAAAAGATATTGCGCATCGCAGCCTGTGCCGGCGCCCATGGAGAGCATCAGCAGCGAGGTGCGCTTGGAGATCGCCGTCGCTACCTCAGCGGGCACGACCTCGATCTCGGCGGCAAAGGCGCCAGCCTCTTCGAGCGCCTTCACTTGCCGCCAGACTTCAAGCGCGCTTGCGGCCGTCTTGCCGACTGCGCGGAAGCCGCCGGTCCAGGTGGCTTTCGACGGGATGAGGCCGACATGGCCGCAGACCGGAATGCCCTCGTCGCGCAGCCGCCTGACGGTCGAAAGCCCAGCCGCACAATAGACGGCATCGCCGCCGGCGCGCATCGCCTTGAAGGCGGCGCGCAGATAATCCTCCGCCGTGACGAAATCGCCATATTCGAGGCCGGGAAAGGCAAAGACGGAAGGAGCGGCCTCGCGGAATTCCGGCCCGAGCAGCGCCGGCGGCACGGAGACGAGGTCGATTCCGGCCTTCTCGGCGGCTTCCGCCTCCTCGAGCGTCACGACGCGCAGCATGGTGAGTTGCCTCTCACCCTTCATCGACAACAGATCGGCAACAGTCGGGCGGCGGTGTTTCATTGGGGTCTCCTGGAAGTCGGTAATGGTGCGGGTACGGCCAAATGTCCGTCACAATTCCAATCTCCACCAGCTCACGCCGCCAGCAGCTTCTTGAGCTTGGTTTCGGTCGAAGCGAGCGCTGCCGGATCCGGCCTTGCACCCGCGGCAATCAGCATCTCCGCAAGGCGGATGTCTCGGGCGATCGCATTGCCGGGGCCGATGCCGCTCGCGGCGATCAGCCGGCCGTCGCCGTCGAGATGGAAGAGGAGAAAAGCGCCCATGCCCAATTCGCGCCGAACGGTCGTTTCCGCGCCGTCGGCGAGCCCGGCGATTTGCAGCGTCAACTCATACTGATCCGACCAGAACCACGGCACGGCCGTAATCGGCTCGGCGGCATCGAGCAGATTGGCAGCGGCAAGCGTTCCCTGGTCCTGCGCGTTGCGCCAGGCCTCGAGCCGCACCCGCCGTCCGCCGTAATGGGTGAGCGGGAACGAGCAGCAGTCGCCGGCGGCAAAAATATCCGGATCGGAGGTGCGCAAGGTGTCGTCGACGGCGATGCCATTGTCGAGCGCAAGGCCCGAAGCGGCCGCCAATTCGGTATTCGGAACCGCGCCGATGCCGACGACGACGAGGTCGGCCGCGAGGCCGTCGCCGTCGGCGAGCCGCACGACCGCGCCGCCCCCATCTTCCTCGATCGCTGAGATCCGTGCGCCGCAGAGGATTTCGACCCCTTCGCGGCGATGCCGATCGGCGACCACGGTCGCAATTTCCTCCGGCACGCCGCGGGAGAGAACCCGCGGCAGCCCTTCGAGCAGCACGACCTCTGCTCCGAGCTTGCGCGCGGTTGCCGCAAGCTCGAGACCGATGAAGCCGCCGCCGATGATGACGAGCTTGCGCCCGGGAAGAAGGGAGGCGCGGATCGCCGCGGCATCCGCATGGGTCCTCAGCATCCGGATACGCTCGGCGTTTTCCGGCACGCCGGGAAAAGCCCGCGGCCGCGCACCCGTCGCAAGCAGCAGCCGGTCGTAGCGGATCGCCCCGCCGCCCGCCAGGATGACGGACTTTCGCTCCCGGTCGATGCTTGCGACCGGGGCGTCCGTCAGCACGGAAACGCCCGCCTCCGCATAGCGCTCGACCCCGGCCACGTATTTCGGCGGTTCGGCACCGGCAAGCCCATCCTTGGAGAGCGGCGGCCGCTCATAGGGAAGATGCGGCTCGGCGCCGATCAATGTGAC